>JARBTT010000086.1 GCA_029240055.1 Anaerosinus sp. | reverse complement strand
TTGTTCATGATATTAATCAGAGTCCTACTGCTTTTTCGGGCAACATCTATGGATATATCACGCTTGATACATTGGCTGCATTGGGACTGACAAGAGAGCTAGATACGGTTAATATTACAGTTGAGGGGAATCCACCTTCAGAAGAATATATCGCTCAAGTTGGACAAGCAGTATGGGATAAGATTGAAAAAAGTGGGCGTAAAGTTTTCTGGATGAATAAAAATAAGCCGGGTGAACATCCGGGCCAATCTACAATCGATGCGTTATTGATGACTCTCGGTGGTATGGGGATATTGTCTTTGGTATTAAGCGGATTTTTGTTGGTGAATACCATTTCTTCACTGTTGACGCAGCAGATCAGGCAAATTGGTGTGATGAAGGCAATTGGTGCTTCGACAAATCAAATTATCAGAATGTATATTATGTATGTAATTATTTATAGTCTAATCGCATTAGTGATCGCGGTGCCCCTCGGTATTTTGGCAGCCGGGGCAGTAGCTAAGTTTATCGCTAGTTATATAAATTTTGATGTTACAGGATTGGCAATTTCATATCCCGTATTACTTGCCGAAGTAGCCGCGGGTGTGTTGATTCCAGTATTGGCAGCAGTATACCCGGTCATCAGTGGGGCGAGTATTACGGTGCGTGAAGCGATTAACTCTTATGGAGTAGGCAGTTCAGGTGGTCTAGGTAAAGGGATGATTGATAAGATCACAAGACGGATTAAAGGCGTGTCTCGTCCAATGATTCTATCCCTAAGAAATACGTTTCGTCGTAAAGGGCGTTTGGCATTAACGTTGATTACGTTAACTGCTAGTGGGGTTATTTTTATTTCTATATTTAGTGTAAGAGACTCTATGATGTTGACATTGGATGATGCGCTTGATTATTTCAAATATGATATAGAAATGGATGTTAAGAATTGGTCTAGAGTCGAACAGCTTGAACAAAATGCTATGGATGTTCTAGGGGTAGCAAAAGCGGAAAGCTGGAGTTTTGATGGTGCAAGATTGCTTAAGAGTGATGATAGAGAGAGCGAAAGTACTGAAATTGTGATGATGGCACCACCAAGCGGTACACAGATGCTTAAACCAATTGTGTTGCAAGGGCGTTGGCTTGTACCTGAGGATGAAAGCGCAATTGTAATTAATACGGATGTTTTAAAGGATCATCCGAGCGTGAAGGTAGGCGACCGATTGGCAATTAAATTGAGTAAGTCTGAAAAGCAGAAGACTTACTGGACGGTAGTGGGAATTGTCAGAGGCGTTATGGCAGGACCTTTTGTGTATGCCAACTACTCTTATTTTTCAAAGGTAATAGGAAAACCAGGGCAAGGAATTAATGTCTTTGCTGTCACAGAAAGTCGTGATGCTGGTAAGCAGATGCAGATAGCTAAAACACTAGAAAAGCACTTTAAAGATGTGGGAATGCCAGTAAGTCGCGTACAGACTATGTCTGATATAAAATCACAAATCCAATCTCAATTTAATGTAATTATTATATTCTTGTTAGTGATGGCATTGCTGCTTGCCATTGTTGGTGGGTTGGGCTTGATGGGAACGATGAGTATTAATGTACTTGAACGTACTCGTGAGATCGGCATCATGCGGTCAATTGGTGCATCCAATTGGGTCCTGCGAAGGATATTTATTATTGAAGGTGTTCTGATTGGAATTTTGAGTTGGATGTTAGCGATGATCATTGCTCTGCCAATCAGTAAACTATTTAGCAATCTGCTAGGAAATGCGTTTATGCATGCTCCATTTAGTTTTACTTTTTCCATTAGTGGTGCAATATTATGGCTGGAAATCGTAATTACTTTAGCTGCTGTAGCTAGCTTTTTGCCGGCTTGGAATGCTTCTCGGTTAAGTATACGGGAAGTATTGGCCTATGAATAACAATTTACAAAGGGGATTTTTAATGAAATCAATTTTAAAAGTTAAACGATGGATGGTTGTGGTATTCGTAGTAGTTATCTTGGCGATTGGTGGCGGATATTATGCTTTTCATCAAGAAGCTAAGCCAACTGAGCAATCAGTACTACCTCCGATAAAGGCGAGTACTAAGGTAGTAGCGGAAGGAAAAGTGATTCCAGTAAAATATTCGGTGCTCAGTTTCTCCGTAAGTGGTATCATATCGGAAGTGCTTGTATCTGAAGGCGACAAAGTGGAGGCAGGACAAGTGCTAGTTCGGCTAGATAGCCGAGAACTAAAAGCTAAATCGCAGAGTGATCTAGCAGAAGTGTCCAAAGCTCAAGCAAGTTATAGCAAGTCTAACGCTGGACTTAGACCACAGGAAGTGACAATGAAGCAGGCAGTAATGGAGCAAAATCGCGCTTCAAGTGAAGAAGCTAGGGCAAATTTTGAGCGTTCACAGCAACTGTTTGAACAGGGGGCTATATCAGGGCAACAGTTGGATAAAGACAAAACGGCTTATCTAAAAGCACAGGCTGAACTGCATCAGGCAGAGGCTGACTTTGAAATGGCAGAAGCCGGTTCAAGATCTGAAGATATTGCAGGAACGGCGGCGGATGTGGCTGTTGCCAAGGCAAAGCTCTACGGAACACAGGAAAGTATTGTTCTTACAGAGCTTAGGGCACCTTTTAGCGGGACTGTAGCCTCAATTGATCTTAAGGTAGGTGAATTTGTTTCCATTGATCCGGCTAAACGGGATGAAAATGTGGAAATAACGGACAATGATAATATTCAATTAGCCGATTTATCAAAATGGCAGATTAAAACTACAGATTTAACGGAGATTAATATTGCCCGCATCAAAGAAGGTGCGGATGTGAAAATTACCTTTGATGCTATTCCAGGGCTTGAAATTCCTGGCAAGGTAACGCGTATCAGACCTTTTGGGGAGAAGAAACGTGGCGATATGACCTATGCTGTATTCATTGAACCCCTCCAGATGGATGAGCGGATGCGATGGAACATGACGGCTTCGGTGTCCATCGAGGCAAGTACTGAATAAAAAAGTATATGCTGATATAGACGAAATCGGCATATAATTCTTAAATATTATTGAGCATGATTCAACCAATTTCAAATTAACATATAAAAAAGCTGACCAACAAAAATGTTGATCAGCTTTTTGAGTTGTGTAATATTTATTTCTCCTTTATTTGAACTTCGACGACAGCTTTTTTCGCTAAATTCATAATTTGGGCAGGTGTAAGATTTTCCTGAGGTTCAGTAGCTGGAAAGTATAGTCCATCAGGAAGCGTGCTAATCAGATTCTGAATATAATTAATTTTAACGGCAAAATTAACATTTTGAGGAATGGTTCCGGTAAATAACATTGTTGCTGCCCCGTTCATGCTAGCAGTAACTACACCGATTACTTGTCCCTTTTCATTTAATAAAGGGCTGCCACTATTGCCCGGTTGTATTGGAATGCTAATCTGGTACATTCTTACATCATCTTTAAACCCAGTGATACTATTGATGATACCTTCACTTAATTTAGCTTTATCTCCTAGCATACTCGGCATAGGAAAGCCAACTGCATATACAGCATCACCATCTTTTGCATTTTGGGTATTGCCAAGAAATAATGGGCTAACGGAGCCTTTGAAATCATCTACCTTTAAGATAGCCAGATCGTTTGCCGCGTCTTTTGCTATCACAGTAGCGGCTATCTTTTGATCATTGTTGTATACAATTTCAATATTTTTAGCTTTATCAATGACATGATGATTGGTGATAATCAGATTTGGTGTGATAAAAAATCCAGAACCTGAACCAACTTTTTTTAGCGTTGCATTTTTGCCATCAATTTTATCGTTTGGATATATCCGATATAGATGTTTTATTTCTTTTTTATTTTGGGTAGTTTGTATATAAGTAATTGTATTGTCGTCCATTAATCGAAATGTATTTCCTGTTAATTTGTTTTCGGTGAAAATCAGAAGATTTTGTTTGTATTCATGCAATGATCCAATATATAGCTTTGAAGCAGCAGAAGCTTTTAACTGAAGTTTCAGCGCTCCTGGGCTCCAAGCAGAGTCGTTGCTTTGTGTGATGAAGCCAAGATAATCATAACCTTTTTCTACAGAAAAAGTATTTTTTATAATTGCAAGTTCATACTGATCATTCTCAGTCGTCCAAATGCCTTCAATTAGATCTTTGTTATCAGTGGTTAAAAAGTCCTGAATGGCTTTTTCTCTACTGAAATCTTTGTCAGGCAATGGAAGTGCAAAACAAGGAATTGTAATAAAGCAGATTAAACATAAAATAAAAATAAAGTATACATGTCTTTTCAACGTAACGTGCCTCCCAATCATTTCATACTAACCAAATTTATTATAGCATGTTTTAATTTTGGTTAATAAGGGATATATTTCCTATATACAATCTTTAAAAAAAGTGTATTTTATATAAAAATCTTTTTTGTTAAATAACGTAGCAATTTTGCAAGAAATTTGTTTGCTTTAAGATAATTTTGTGAATTATAATATAGTGCAAGAGTAAATGATTTAATAATGAAGCTGATGATCATAAATAGAAGTATAAGGTGCAAGTAAGTGGTGGAGGTTGCAATATGTTCGAAGCGTTAAAACAAACGAACTATTATCGATGGCTTATTTTTGGCGTTACAGCGCTAGGTACGTTCATGGCGACGCTGGATGCGAGTATTGTCAATGTTGCATTGCCTGTTATTTCACAGAAATTAGGCGCAGAGCTTTCAGTGGTGCAATGGGTTGTTTCAGCGTATCTGTTGGTGATATCCAGTCTATTACCGCTGTTTGGTAAAGTCGGTGATATGTATGGGCGGCGACGAGTGTATTTATCGGGAATGGTGCTATTCGCTATTGGTTCACTAATTTGCGGAATGTCAAATACGATATGGATGTTGGTCATTGCTAGGATCGTTCAGGCTGTTGGAGCTTCGATGCTAATGTCAAATGCTCCAGCTATTGTCAGTACTACTTTTCCCGGGAAAGATCGAGGACGAGCCTTGGGCATGAATGGTACTGTTGTCGCCCTTGGTTCACTTACGGGGCCGAGCTTGGGGGGGATTCTCGTAGGCACTTTAAATTGGCAATCTATTTTCTATATTAATATTCCCATTGCGATTGCCGCAGTGTTGTTTGGTTATGCCATCCTTCCAGCAGATGAACAGCAAACGGTAAAGCCCTTTGATTATATGGGGGCAGTATTATTTGCACTGGCCATGACTAGCTTATTGTTGGTTGTCAGCCATGGACAGGAGTGGGGCTGGGCGTCTCCATATGTTTATAGTATTTCGCTTGTGGCATTTATCGGCTTTAGTGCCTTTTTTTATCATGAAATTCATGTGGAATATCCCATGATTGAATTATCTTTATTTAAGAATTGGACATTATTATCAGGAAATATAGCGGGGATGCTTTCTTTTATGGCCATGTTTTCTAATAATATGCTATTGCCTTTCTACTTACATACCATTTTATTGTTGTCACCTACGCAAATTGGTATAGCAATTACGCCATTTCCTTTATTACTGGCAGTGACTGCACCTGCTAGCGGTTATTTATCCGAAAAAATGAATCCAGCGATATTGACTACAGCTGGTTTATCTCTAACGATGGGAGGATTGCTATATATGTCGACACTAGATGCAAGTTCTACCATTTGGCATGTGATTATCAGTCAGGCGGTAATGGGAATTGGCAATGGACTGTTTCAATCACCTAATAATAATAGTGTTCTGAGTTCGGTACCTAAAAGCAAAGTAGGCTTAGTGAGCGGCATTAATGCCTTGGTTCGTAACGTAGGGATGGTCAGTGGGGTAGCGATATCGGTCGCTGTTTTTGAAAATCACAAACATCAGATACTTAGTTCGATTGCACAACCGGATGTCTCAGAACAAATTGCCGCATTTTTGTCTGCCTATCATGCTTCGCTTATTGTGGCAGCTTGTTTTGCGGGAATTGGGGCGATGATATCTTTTAATCGCAGAGGTTATTTGGAGAAATCTCCTGAGAAAGACTAAAATGGTTACTAAAAAATATAAATTTAAAACAATAAAAGCTTCTTCAGGATTTTGTATAAATCTGGTAGGAGTTTTCAGTTTTCTAACGAAATGCAAATAAGTGTTGAGTGAAATGATAGTTTTGGAGCGAACTAAAGTAAAGCTCAGTTTTAAAAAAGGCTGTAATGGGTATAGGCATAGTAAGCAAAGCATTTTGGGAATAGTGTATGTAGTAATAAGATGGATCCGAAATACAATAATCAAATAATGCAAAATTCAAAATTAACTGTAAATGCTACGAATAAGACTAGGCAAATCTTGCAAAAAAAAGGTATAATAAAAAAATATTGAAATAAAGAAGGCTTTGTTGTAATTTTAAAGTCTTTTGGTATTGATAGCTAAAATAAAGTTCAATTTTTGAGCGGGCTAGTGATATAAGAAAGGTGATAGCAAGCATGCGTAATTCTGGTAATAGTAAAACAATCAAACGGATGAATCAAATGGCGATACTTAATATTGTTAAGGATAATGAATTGATTTCGCGGCAGCAGATTGCCGAATTGACAGGCTTGACGCCAGCAGCGATTACTGGAATTGTTCGTGAGCTTATTACGATTGGTTTTGTTAAGGAAGTCGGTCTAGGTGAATCCCAAGGGGGGCGTAGACCGGTACATTTAAAATTCAATGGTAAGGCTGGGTATGTATTGGGTGTAGAAGTTACGAGTAAGGAAATTACATTAGCTGTAACTGATTTTGAGAATATGCCAAAAGAAATGCATACGTTGGCTATCGATATGAAAGAGCCGAGTACGGCTATTGTTGAATTGAAAAAGTGTTTAGAAAAAATTATTCATAGCAAAAAAAATCATGATAAAAACTTTCTTAGTATCGCAATAGCTTTTCCAGCGATTATGCAAAATGAGACAGGTGTGGTAAAACGGGCTGTAAATCTAGGAGAAAAATGGAATGGGTTTCCGTTGAAAGTTACCTTAGAGCAAGCCTTAAGTTTACCTGTCTTCATTGATACGAATTCTAAGGTAGCAGCCTTAGGAGAAAAATGGTTTGGTGGCGGGATGAACTGCAAAAACCTTATTTATATCAATATGGGTGAGGGCATTAGTGCGGGAATTATCATGGATGATCATATTGTGCAAGGGGCACAAGGGTATGCCGGGCAAATTGGTCATACGGTCATGATGGATCAAGGCCCATTATGTAATTGTGGTAATCGTGGTTGTTTGGAAGCAATTTGTGCTATCCCAGCCTTACTTCGCAAGGTTGAAGCTGAAATACCAGCTATTTCAGAGAGTGATACATTAAAAAAACGATATATATTGAATCAAGAAATCAAAATGAGTGATATTCTGGAAATTGCTCATATGGAAGATTCTTATGCTAGAGATTTATTACGCAAAACGGCACGTTATGTTGCTAGGGCAACGGCGAATATGATCAATACGTGTAATCCTGATAAAGTATTTATTGGTGGTAAATTGGCTGTAAAATCGCCCTTTTTCATTGAAGAATTTAAAAATAATATCAGGATGCATGCTTTTCCTGAGGTTGGTGGGTCAACACCGGTAACGATATCGAAATTGGGAGCAAATTCTGGCGTCATTGGAGCTTGTGCTTTGGCGCTCACAAATTTATTGAAATCGCCAAATTCGAAAATGATTATTGCTAAACAATAAATAGAATTAATTAAAAATAGTAAAAAGTTAGGTTAAGTAAATCTAGCTTTTTTTTTGCGAAAATAACCATAAAGTTTAAAAAATACAAAAATATACAAGATAAAAAGAAGGAAGTTTAAAGAAAATATAGAATTGTCATACAAAGAGATAATTAAATGAGTTAATAAAGTATTGCACTAGTGCGGAGGGATGCGAAGCGTGAACTTATAGTAAGGTTAAGAGAGTAACAATATCTACATCAGAATAATCAGAATAATCGCAACAGTACATGAATTCGTTTGAAATGTAATAATGGATGCTATTAAATAGTGGGAGGATTAATTCTAAATGAGTACTGAAGAAAAAAGATTGACGATCAAAGAAAAATTTTCTTATGGTTTAGGTGATTTTGGTAATGGTTTTATGTTTGATATGGGACAAATTTACTTACTTAAGTTTTACACAGATGTTTTTGGCATACCGGCAGCGGTTGCTGGTAGTATTTTTTTGATTACGAAAATCTTCGATGCTTTTATGGACCCGATTGCGGGTGCTGTGATTGATGGTAGAAAAACTGATGCTGAGAAAGGCAAATTTAGAAGGATCATGTTCTTGAGCAGTATTGTCCTTGGTCTTTTATCGGTATTTGTATTTTTATCACCGCATATGTCAACAACGGCAAAAATTATTTTTGCTTATCTTACCTATATGGCGTGGGGAGTTGGATACTCTTTTACCAATGTTCCTTATGGTGCACTGGGCGCTGCAATGACACAAAATCCAGTCGACCGGGCATCACTAGCATCATGGCGTCAAGCAGGATCTTTAGGGGCGTTACTTATTACTAGCGTTATTGTTATTCCTCTTGTGAAACAATTTGACGATCCACAAGTTGCTTGGCCAGCAGTAGTAGCGTTAACCTCCGTGATTGGGATTACAGCATTTTATTTCACTTATAAAAATTGTAAAGAGGTTGTTGTCGCAAAAAAAATAAGCTCGGAAAAACAATTTTCAGTCAAGGCTATGGCACGTTCTGTCTTTACCAACAAACCACTTTTGGCATTGATTTTTATGACGATATTTACGATTTCTGCCTACAATATTAAGTCGGCAATGCTTATTTATTATTGTCAATATAATCTTGGTGATATCAGTCTTATGCCATATATTAGTTTTATTACAATAGGGTGCTCTTGTCTTGGCATTACAGTTATTCCACGTTTAACGAAAAAATTTGGCAAAAAAAATACAGCATTGATTGGTTTTGCTATTAGTACCATTGCTGATCTAATCAACTTCGTAATTCCTGGCGATTTAATTACGTTTACGATTTTAGCGAGTATCGCTTTTGTTGGTATTAGTATTCCAAACGGTGTTACTTGGGCATTTGTATCGGATGCAATTGATTATGGCGAATGGAAGACTGGCGAAAGAAGAGAAGGCATCACGTACTCATTTTTTAATTTTTCCCGTAAAATTGCGCAGTCCTTATCCGGTTTTGCTTCTGGAATCGGCCTTTCGTTGGTTGGCTATGTTCCGAACGTACAGCAGTCAGCCCAGTCCTTGTTAGGGATCAAAGGATTATTATTACTTTATCCAGTAATCACAATTTTTTGTGCAGGATTGGTTGTTAAATTTCTTTATGGTCTGAGTGATGATAGACATGGTCAAATTGTAGAAGAAATAAATACGAGGAGTATATAAGTTATTATTTGTACAGCGAACAGTTATGTCTACTTAGTTAAATTGTTTAATTAAGTAGACATAGTTCGATCTATTACGACTAAAAAATACACTTTTTAAAAATACTTAGTTATTTTTAAAAAGTGTATTTTTGCTATGCGGAGGACATTAATTTGCTAATAAATAAAGTCCAAAATGGATATCATAAATGTTGTTTTCAATTTTTCTCACGAGAAGAATGAAAATAAATTGCTTTATATTCATTTTAATGAAGCAAGTATGATATAATAAATTCTTACCAAATTGAATGAGGTGATAATTTTGAAAGAAAAATATCTGACTTTGTTGCGTTCCACTAAGCGTGAAGGTATGGAAAATTTAATAAATTATTTAGAAAATAAAAGTGATTTTTTTACAGCACCAGCGAGTACAAAATATCATGGGGCGTATGAGGGTGGATTATTAGAGCACAGTCTTGATGCCTACGAGCATATGACGAAATTAGCGCAAATTTATCAATTAAGTGATGTGAATGAAAGTAGTATTATTATTACAGCATTACTCCATGATATATGCAAAGTGAATTTCTATAAAATTGATTATCGTAATAAGAAAAATGAAAAAGGTGTATGGGAGAAAATTAGTTATTATAAGATCGATGATACAGTTCCATTGGGACATGGCGAAAAATCGGTGATCATGTTACAGCAGTATATCTCTTTAACCATCGATGAAATCATGGCAATTCGTTGGCATATGGGCAGTTTTTCAGGCAATGATTATACAACGACGCAGTCGCTATCAAAAGCGATGGAGCAATACAAGATTGTGACGTTACTTCATATGGCTGATTTGGCGGCAGGGTATTTGGATAATCGGAGGTAAGCGTATACGCTTTAGCTAAGATCGTCTGGGGAGTTTTATTAAACTTCTAGAACTTTTAAATAAATTTTTGAAAGTTTTATTATTTTATATTTACAAGTTTATTTTTTTATGTTAACATATATAAGCAATTGATTATTGCATGCGGGTGTAGCTCAATGGTAGAGCCCTAGCCTTCCAAGCTAGCCACGTGAGTTCGATTCTCATCACCCGCTCCAAAATGTATTGCCGGGGTGGCGGAACTGGCAGACGCACGGGACTTAAAATCCCGCGGATAGTAATATCCGTACCGGTTCGATTCCGGTCCTCGGCACCA
>JARBTT010000085.1 GCA_029240055.1 Anaerosinus sp. | reverse complement strand
GTAGCAATCAAGCAAACAAGAATTGTATATCCCAAAGTTACAATAATTCTTGCCCCCGCCAGCTGCGCTGGTGTATAAGGACAAGACGCTTCCATTTCATTTGTGCCATAAAGTTCAGCCCTATGTTCATAAAACAACGTCAACAAGCCTAATATCGGCGCTCCATTGCTTAAAAAAATCAAAGAATCTCGATTCCCCTGTACTAATACAATGCCAGCGAAAATAATCAAACTGCTCATCAACATAAATCGCCAACCGAGTATATTGATTTGTGGCTTTACTAGACGAAAAATAGAGCCGAAATTAGTATCAGGTCTTTGGACTGCTACTTTGTCAACAGGCGTAATCAGCGAAGGCTCAGGATTCGCAGTACTATCAGTTTCTTTTAAAACCACTTTAAGATTACTTAACAAGCTATTGGTCATCGCGACAGTAGGTTCAGGAACAGTATAGTCAGATAGTTTATTTAATACCTCAACCATCTCTTTATCATTTGCATCCTTATCAATTTCACTAAGAATTTGCTGATTTTTATCCAAGTACCTCTCCCCCTTCTTTAAGTAACTTTTTAAGATTATGTAAACCATTTGATAACCTTGATTTAACCGTACCTAATGGAATATTCAATATGGCTGCTATTTCTTCTAATTTTAACTCTTCATAAAAACGAAGAATAATCACTTCACGATGAATGTCTGGCAAGGTATTGAGCACTTCCATAATTTTTTCTCTTTCGCTTTGTTTAAGCAATAATTCTTCCGGCGTATCCACATCATCTAAAATATTTTCTGGCATCTCAAGTCCAGTCACCGTTTTTTGTACATATGCGCTTTTTAAATAATCCTTACATGTGTTTGATGCAATGACATAAATCCATGTTTTGAAAAGAAATTCATCCTTATATTTTTTTATATTCCGGCATACCTTAATAAAAACCTCTTGGGTTATATCATTCGCATTATGGTAATCCTTACTCATCCGATAAACATAAGAAAAAATCTTGGAATGATAGCGAAAAACAATAGTCTCTAAAGCATCTTCATTACCTTGCTGCAACTGCATTGCAAGTTCTTCATCAGATATAATTACTGCCACCTCATTCCAAACTATAAATCTACTAGATTAAATATACATTTGACTAATTTACCAAGAACCCTTTTACTATAACTAGCTTTTTCTTACTAATGAAGCAAACACGTTTTTCTTCAACAAAATCCTACTCATTTTAATCTTTTTTAAAACTCAAACTTCACTGGACGTAAAAATAAATCTAATAACTTTTCTTTCGGCTCTTTACGTTGAATAACGATTTCATACACAGCATTACAGATTGGTAACTCTATTTTATATTTCTCTGCTAATTTTTTTAATGCCACTACCGTGGAAACACCTTCGGCTAATTTATCAAATTGCTCTCCCTTAACCAAACCTTCACCATATTTCCGATTATGGCTATGTAAAGAAAATAAAGTAGCTTCATAATCACCTAGATGACTCAGTCCATAGATCGTTGTAGCATCGCCACCCATTGCTTCTACCAACAAGGATAACTCTCGCGTTCCCCTCGCCATTAAAGCGCCTTTTAAGCTACTATAATTCATTCCATCTAACATCCCTGCTGCAATTCCCATAACATTTTTCGCCGCAGCACCGATTTCGATACCAAGTAAATCTTTACCATAATAAAAACGAATTAAGTTACTATTAAATGTATCGACAATTGTCTTCGTTACCGTAAGATTGTTAGAACCAATGACCATACAGTTAGGAATCTCTCTAACAAAATCCTGGACATGCCCAGGGCCTACCCAAACGCCTATTTTTTTATCTTGGCCAATTTGTTCTTGAAACACCTGCGATAAACGTTTACCACTACTCGCTTCAATCCCCTTCATGCATAAAACGAATATTTTATCTTCTATACGAGCGAACTGACTAATTCGTTCACCAAAGGAACGTAATTCTTGCGCACTAATCGAAATAATAATAATCTCACCAAAGGAAATTACCTTTTCTAACTCATTGCTTAACTGAACTTCCGCTGGCAATGTTAAATAATCATTTTTTCGCACATCTTCTAACTCGGCAAATTTTCGCGAACCTTCTCTCCCCCATAACATAACATTATGCCCAACTCGATTTGCATACCAAGCCAAAAACGTCCCCCACCGCCCGCAACCTAAAACTGAAACATTCAAAATTTACACCATCCTATTAATCAATAAAATTTTATACGAAATCTAATATCTCTTTATATTTCAATATAATAAATAAAAACCCTATAAAAAAATTTTTATTTTAAAATTTTACCATAAACTAAAAAAAATGGACAGTAACCTGTCCATTTCAGTTTATCAATTAAAATAATTTTATATCGAAATCAGATGTGTTACATAAGAAAAACATTTAACCAAGACAACATAGACGAATCATACTAGTACGTAGCTTTGAAGGCTTTTTGTTTGACCGCAGAGAGTTTAGCCTTCATTACGTTCTTATACCTAGCACTAGCCCTTAGATTCGTCTCTTGCCGACTTGTTGTTTTTCGTTGCAACTCATCTGCAATTAGAGCCTATCCCAGTGTTTTCACAAAACTCTTCCCAAACTCCACTGCCCCATCAAGTGTTACTTCATCTGGATTCCATGAAACCTTATACCCATCATTGACCACTTCAAACCCCGCATCGTTTAAAAGCTGACCAATCATTTTTACTGATTTTTCACTCCAACCATAGGTACCAAAAGCAGCAGCTTTTTTATTTTTAAACTGTAAACCTCTGATTTCTTCCATGATACCAGCAATTGATGATAACACCCCATTGTTTACGGTTGGTGAACCAACCAAAATTGCTTTAGATTGAAAGATCTCCGTTAGAATATCATTTTTATCCTTACGACCTGTATTATAAAGTTTGATATTTACCGCTGGATCAGCTTGCTTAATTCCTTCAGCAATGGCCTCCGCCAATTTACGTGTCCCATCCCACATTGTATCGTAAATAATAGTGATTTGATTTTCTTGATAATCCTTCACCCATTCTGTGTATTTATTCACAATTTGCATTGGGTTATCACGCCAAACCACGCCATGACTTGGGCAAATAATATCAATCGTTAAATTAAGCTCTGCGAGCTCCTTTAATTTACGCTCAACTTGACGGTTAAATGGCGTAAGAATATTGGCATAGTATTTTAGCGTTTCTCTATATAATTCCGCTTGGTCAACCAAATCATTGAACATATATTCGGATGCATAGTGTTGGCCAAACGCGTCATTACTAAATAAAATGTTTTCTCCAGTAAGATAACACATCATCGTATCTGGCCAATGCATCATTGGCGCTTCAACAAAAATAAATTCTTTGGAACCTATGTTAAGCTTGTCCCCTGTTTTCACCACGTGAAAATTCCATTCTTTATGATATTGCCCTTTTAATGATTTCACTGCATTTGCTGTACAATAAATTGGAGTATCAGGAATTAGTTCCATCAATTTCGTCAATGCACCACTATGATCAACTTCACCATGATTGATAATAATGTAATCAATCTCAGCTAATGCGATTTCTTTTTGCAGATTGTCAACAAACTCTTCTGTATAAGGCAACCACACTGTGTCAATTAAGACATTCTTCTCGTCGCGAACAAGATATGCATTATAGGTAGACCCTTTGTGCGTAGAGTATTCTTCTCCATGGAACTTTGTTAAATCCCAGTCCACCTTCCCAACCCAAGTAACATTTTCAGTAATTTTAAAACTCATATTCTAACCTCCTTCAAATGATTGTTATCCATAAATTCTACATATACATTTTATCATATTCTTGCTAAATAAACACGCTATGATAAATCAATTGTTAGTATAAATAAAAAATAGACTTGATTCCATGACCGATCAATCAGAAATCATAAAACTACGCATTGCAATCGATCCATTTTGTATATCTGTACAAATAAATCGTAACTTTTCATGCTCTGCTTGCATAGCGATTGTATAAAGCATTGGCAGATAATGCTCATTGGTAGGCAAAGAGATATTGGCATAAGGCAAATTTTCATACGCGATGAGACTTGCATGATCATGGTTTACTAGCAACTCTGCTATAGTTTTGTCAAACGCTGCTGCCCATGGATAAACTTTAGCGCCATACATACTGGAAAAATCTAATTGCGAAAGATTATGGACGATATTTCCACTACCGATGATTAAAACCCCTTCTTCTCTCAAACGGACAAAATTTTTACCTAGTTCATAATGTTCTTGTGGTGATCTTCTGACATCAAGGCTTAACTGCAAAGTGGGGATGTCAGCCTGTGGGTACATATGCTTTAATACGGCCCAACCGGCGTGATCAATTCCTCTAGTAGAATCACCACTGACCTCAGTCTGCATAAGATCTTGCACTCGCCTTGCTATTTTTAATGAACCAGGGCAAGGATAACTTTCTTGATATAACTCTTCCGGAAATCCATAAAAATCATAAATTGTTGGTGGGAGCTCAGCGGACGTAATATAAGTACCTCTCGTCTGCCAATGTGCACTTACCACCAGAATTGCAGCTGGCTTAGGAAGATTATTTCCTAAACTCATTAGACTACGTGTATAATTATTTTCCTCAATAATATTCATTGGTGAGCCATGTCCAATAAACAATGCTGGCATTTTCATGAAAAACCACCCCTATCGAATATCGATGATACTTTGCTAAAGACAAAACACATCAGCAATACAAAGTTTCAACTATTATTGTTTTATCTTATTTCTATATAAACAGTAAAAATTCCTATTGGAAAACAATTTTATTTTAAATAAATACTTTATACATTTTTAATCAGTGCATCATTTTTAGCATTTTTCAACCAAAAATTCACATATTCATAGTGAAAAACAAAATAATGTACGGCATTTTAAAAATTCCAACAATTCGTTATTGGCACTATGCTATAATAATAAGTATACAATATGTTTTTATGTAAATAATTATTGCAACATTCATTTTTACAACAATTGTTTTCTCATAGAAATTAGTCATACACTATTTTATAGAAATCAACAGAGCTGTATTAAAAAAATAAAGTTAGGCAACGATAATGCTGCTTAGCTTTTATTCGTTGTAACTCTTCTACGATAAACAAAAGATTCGCTAACTCAGGTTTATCGTAAAAAATATTATGATTAATATTACAAAGTATTGATGACAATCTGATGCTTATTTATCAAAAAGGAGGATTTTTCTATGGAAGACCGTGATTGGCTTATCATTCAAGCATTGAATTCAGAAAAAAATATAACCAAAGCCGCCCAACTATTATATATGTCACAGCCTGCTTTAACATCACGGCTACAACATATTGAAAGAGAATTCGGTGTACAAATTGTTCATAGAAGTACCAAGGGAATCCAGATCACTCCCGAAGGTGAATTTCTCGTAAAAGCATCTTCTGAAATGGTTTCACGTTTAAGCAACATCAAAAATGAAGTACGCAACTTATCTAAAATCGACTCTGGAACATTAGAAATTGGTGCTTCCCATTATTTCACTACGTACACATTACCGTATGTATTAAAACTATTCAAGAAAAGTTATCCAAATGCTGATTTTAATATGACCACGGATTGGACAAAAAATATTTTTAGTCTTATTTATAATAAAAAGACCCATGTCGGATTCGTCAGCGTTGATTATGGCGGTTGTAAAAATATGGATCTATTGTATGAAGAACCTGTATGTATTGCTTCTACGCAACCATTTATTTTTAATGAATTGCCAAATTTGCCCCGTATCGAATATCAAAGTGACTATTTATTAAAATCACAGATTGATAAATGGTGGCGTGAAAACTTCTTGAAACCACCGACCATCAATATGCACGTTGATAAATTAGCAACTTGTAAAGAAATGGTCAAAAACGGTTTGGGTTATGCCATTTTGCCATCACGCATTGTTGATAACATTCCAAATATCCATAAACTAAATTTGAAAGATGCCACCGGTAACTATATTATAAGAAAGACCTGGATGATTTATAACAATGACACCCTTGAACTCCCTATCGTCAAATTATTTGTCAATTTTGTGAAAAACCTACCATTTTAATTAACATTTTAACGATCATTAAAACATCCTTCGCCAAAACAATTTCATTAAAGATATTTAAAATATTTAGCATATTTTAAATATCTTTTTTTATTTCAAGTACTCACTTTATGCTGCTTAGCGATTTTCATTTTATACGAATTATATAAATATAAAACTGTTAAATTTAGAAATTATCTAAATAATCATTCAATTATATGATAATCAGCAATAATTTTTTTAGATTTTACATTGCTTGTTTATTTTTATATGATTTAATTAATGAAATTTATCAACATATTTTCATAAATTTTTCAAAATTTATAACAAGGAGTCGTGCATATGAAAAAACTTTTCGGCGAAAGCAAAATACCTGCTGCCATATTAACAGTCGGAATTGTACTTATTTTATGGTTTTACCCAGTGCCAGAAGGGTTAAAACCTCAAGCCTGGCACCTATTCGCAATCTTTATGGGTACAGTAGTTGGTTTTATCTTACAACCAATAGAAGCTGGTTCCGTAGCTTTAATTGCAATTGTCACATGTTCATTAACTTATACGTTAAAATTCAGTGAAGTATTAACCGCTTTCAGTGGTGGTACTGTATGGTTGATCGTTTCTGCCTTCATTTTAGCTAGAGCCTTTATCATTACTGGTCTAGGCAGACGGATCGCTTACATGGCAATGCGATCCTTTGGCGATAGCAGTCTGAAACTTGTATATTCTTTAGCCTTAAGTGATTTAATTATCGGTCCTGCTATTCCATCTAACTCAGCGCGTGCTGGTGGTCTTGTTTTCCCAATTGTACAAAGTTTAGCTGAAGCTTTTGATTCAAAGCCAGGTGAATCAGCTAGAAAAATCGGTGCTTTTTTAGTAACTTCGGTCTTTCATATTGACCTCGTTGTATCTGCAATGTTTATGACAGCAATGGTTGGTAATCCAATTGCTGCTGCAATGGCGAAAAAAGTTTTAGATGTGGATATCACTTGGATGGGTTGGTTTATCGCTGCTGTTGTTCCTGGTACTGTTGCATTACTTGGTATTCCTTACGCAATTTACAAATTTTATCCTCCTGAAATCAAAAATACGCCTGAAGCAAAGGCAATGGCCGCTAATGTCTTAAAAGAAATGGGACCAATGTCCAAGAATGAAAAAATTATGTTCTTTGTATTTATTATGCTATTAATACTTTGGGCTACAGCTTCGATGACGAAGCTAGACGGCACTTTAATTGCCTTTCTTGGATTATGTATCTTACTCGCGACTAAAGTTTTAACTTGGAAAGATGTAATAAAAGAAACGAGAGCCTGGGATACATTAATTTGGGTTGGTAGTGTTATCTTAATGTCTGATTACCTCAATAAAACTGGTTTTATCGGCTGGTTTGCTAAGATACTAGAAAACCAAATGGTTGGTGTAGGTATGCTTACCGCGGTAGTATTATCCTTCGTAATTTACTTGTATAGTCATTACTTCTTTGCTAGTATGTCAGCTCACGTGACAGCAATGTATGCTGCTCTAATCACCTTAGGCGTAGCTTCAGGTGCTCCACCATTTATTTCCGCTTTTGTTGTAGCACTTGCTTCTAATATCTGCGGTTGTTTAACGCATTTTGGTACAGGCCCAGCTCCAGTTTATTTTGGTTCTGGTTATGTTACGCAAGCGGATTGGTGGAAAATTGGTTTTGGTGTCTCAATCATGCACATCATTATTTGGGTCGGTGTCGGTGGTGTATGGTGGAAAGTTCTCGGTTATTGGTAAATTCAATAGTGTATGATAAAAATCCCGTATTGTAGTTCATTCTACAATGCGGGATTTTTTGCATTAATATTTTTTCAGATAGATAAACGTTACTGGTAATTTATCGTTTATCCAAACTTTCTTTCACAATTATGTTTAATCTAATTTTTTCAAGGTGAAAATATTTATTGAATTTTTCTTATTAAATTCTAAACTGAAACTACAATTAGCTCCCGTTATGAATGATTTTAGCCAGATAAGATAAAGTTCTTCCATCTTACTATGATCAGCGCCTACCCGTTGCCAATTCGCCTGTTGCTGCCACTGCTCATTTTCCCAAATCATGATATTAGGTGATATTTGTTTCACTACATCACATTTATCACAAGGCATACCGTTTAAATAATAATCATTTAATGTTTGATAAAGCTCCGGAGCTGTACTTACTCCTTTACTAAACGTAACTGCTTCTTTTCCGTAACTAAAGCCATCTTTTTTAAAAGTTTCTTCCATCGTAACACAAATATCATTACCAATCATATTGATCAATTCTTTAATAATATATGCTTCTCTTGCCTCGACAAGATTTATTTGCCGCTGTAACCATTGATGAATATTATTATGGTCAATCATTTGCTCAAGTTCCTGATTAAAAGAGCTCATCCCAACACTTTGGTTGGCCATTTCCCTGACACTTTCAACAATATCGGCATGATCTTGGAACTTTTGCATTAGTAAATTTTCGCGATTGCTTACAATTTTAATTTTATTAAACAACCAATGATGTATTTGTGCTAAAGACTCACTCATATGATCACCTCAACGTTTTTCATTTAATGTTTTAATTAACTCATCAAGCTCGATTCCATGTATTTCAGCAGCTTGACGAATTGGCTCACCGGTAGCTGATGGACACCCTAAACAACCAAGTCCCAATGATCGTAATGCAGGAATCGTATTGGGATAAATTCGAATAATATCAGCTACAATACTATCAGCCGTAATATCATCACCTATAGTTAAAGTTCCTTCTGTCAGCCCCCCCGGCAGGGGAGCAAACTCATTGTTTTTTACAAGCACTTTACCAGTCTCGATTTTACTTTTATTCGTATACTTCTCCAAGACCTCCTCTTGAAATTTTGCAAAACTAATACGATCAATAAATTTACCAAGGCGTTCAATATCGGCATTTGCTTGATAATAGTTCATAATATACTCAACAACAACCAATACCTCATCATCAGATAAATCACCAATTAATTTCTCAGCTAAACGTGGGTGAGAGCCAGCTGAGCCACCAACATAAACATCCCAGCCTTGCTCGGTACCAATAAGACCGATATCTTTCACTACTGATTCAGAACAAGAATTAGGACAACCAGAAACACCTATTTTCATACGTGATGGCATTTCCTTCTTTATATATCTTTTATCCAATTCGAGACCAATCTTTACACTATCTTTTTTGGCTCGTTTACAAAAAGTAGTACCAGGACAAATTTTAACGCTACGCACACAATTTGCAAACCCGATTGCTGGTTCTATCCCAAGCTCCTGCCAAATTGCTTCGACATCTTCAGCTTGCAAATTTGTGATCATAATTCGCTGCGCTGAGGTCAGTTTTAGCGCACCATGATATTTACGGGCAACATTCGCATATTTTTCGAGTCGTTCTGGTGTAACAAAGCCACCAGGCAGATGAGGCGTAATAGCGTAGGTTTTCTTACCATTCTTTATCCGTTGTAAATTGGCTCCACGGGGAAGCATCACAATCATCCTCTCTTACACCTAAATAGATCAAAAAAACTTACATACATAAATTTTCTCCAAAACAATGGCAGATATACTCAAAAAAAATATTTGAGTATATCTGCCATTGTTTTCTAGCTGTACTTTTATTTTTAATTTTCCGTAAAAATCTTTCATCTATGACATTCAATTAGGTATACAATGCTTCATCGCAAGCAATAATATGAATATCCATTTAATACATAAGTTTTCTATTAATGCTGTAATATTTTTATTTTTTATAATTCAAGTGATTTTGAAGATAAATTAAATTGATAAGAGGTAACTAAATGCGTAATCGTAAAAGTTCATATCGAATGAGTAATGAACGCTTTCAAATATGGTTCGAAAAATTTAAAGCTCCATATACTCAAACAAAATTTATATATAGCTATAAAGACTTAGAAAATCAACATTCTGAACTTGTGATTAAATATCTTTTAACCTTTAGCCAAGAGCGAAAAGTGAAAAAATTCATTAGCTCTCTACCAAAAATGACAGATAAACGTTTTGAAAATTTCTTGAAAAGATTTAAAACTGACACTACCTTATTGTATCGCTATTCCTATAAAGATTTTACCAAGATACAACATATGATCATTAACTATTACATTGTCAAAAATTATATAAAATCCGAAATTTTTTGATTTTCCAAAAGTTACTTTAAGCGATAACATTACCACCATTCAAAAAAGTCCTCTGTCCAAGCTTTCAGGATTCAGGACTTTTTTCATTGCTAATTTTGTTAGAATCCTCAACGCATTGGTGACCAAATTACAGATTTTACGCAGAGTATCGATTATAATAGATGATATATTAAAAATCATGAGGTGTTTACTATGTTTGACGTAATCATTGTTGGCAATGGTCCTGCTGGTATTTCTGCTGCTTTATACGCCTGTCGAGGTG
>JARBTT010000084.1 GCA_029240055.1 Anaerosinus sp. | reverse complement strand
TGCCCCAGACCCGTTCTCAAAAGAGTTTTTAGCAAGTGTCAAACATAAGCAAGTTGTTTTATTTCAAACATTAGGTGCAGATCCTATTAGTGAGCATGCAGTTACTAGCTTAGCAAAAGCTGCTTACTTAGTAGGGGAAGGTTGTAATATTCTTGGTACTTTTTCGTGCCGTGGAAAAATCAATCCAGTGTTACTTGAAAAACGTAAAAATTTGCCACCAGATAACCCACATCATCATAGTGAGGCTAATTTGAAACGTTGGGAGGCTGCTGCAACGCATCCTGATAGTGCAGACCTAGACCGGGCGCGCGCTTTTATTGACAATATGCAACGTAAATTGGTTATGTTAGAAAAATATACTAAGAGTTAATTGATGACCTGTGTAATTATATTGACAATATTAAATCGCAATGATAATATAAATAGAATACAAGTTTGGTCTAAAATTACATAAGAAGAGTTAGGTGTCCTTGACGGACTTAATAGGGAAGTTTGGTGTAATGCCAACGCGGTCCCGCCACTGTAATAGGGAGCAATTCCAATATACGCCACTGAACTATTTCGGGAAGGCTTGGAGAAGCGATGACCTAGAGCCAGGAGAACTGCCTAATTGACGATCACCGTTTGACCTGCGAGCGATGGGAAGGGGATTAATAGAGTAATCTATTTTTCTCGACTATTTTTATATTGTCGAGATTTTTATTTTAGATTGATTTATTATAGCTAATTAGCCTCTTTTTACCTTACGTAGAAAGAGGCTTTTATTATTTCGTCGAAAAGTTTTTCCTGCTTTTTAGCTTTTGTAGGGAAATATTGCTCATATAGTTTAGTTTCTTGTTGCGTTTTTTGCGTAACTTATGTTCCTACGCTCATAGGAACATATTTTTTCAATCAACAGTCAAATTGGCTGTTATGATAGATAGTCTTGGATGTTGCTACACACCGTCCAAGACTATTGATTTTTATGATTGTAAATGCAGGATTCATGGAAAGTGAATAATTTCCTTTCTATTTTCTTCGTTATATAATAAAATTTAAAATTATGTCTTGCTATAGAGGTGAATAAAGTGATTAAAATCCAAACCTTAGTAAAAAAATTTGACAAACGAACTGCTGTAAATGGGCTGAATTTAGAAATAGAACAAGGTGAAATCTTTGGCTTACTTGGTCCAAATGGTGCGGGAAAAACGACAACAATTCGCATGTTAACAATGTTAACAAAGCCAACATCCGGTGATATCCTGATTAATGGCCTTCATATTGGGCGGGATGACGAAAAAATCAAAGCCTTGATTGGCGTTGTTCCGCAACATATTAATTTAGATCAAGATTTGACGGTTGGTGAAAATCTTGAATTGCATGGACGTCTGCATCATATGTCTGAAAGTCAACGCAAAACGCGTACGATGGAATTACTAGAGTATGTAGAGCTAACTGAGCGTGCTTATGATCGTGTACAATCCTTATCGGGTGGGATGAAACGTAGACTTTTAATCGCTCGGGCTTTGATGCACCAACCGAAAATCTTATTGTTAGATGAACCAACGGTTGCCCTTGATCCACAAGTCAGAAGGCGATTGTGGGATTTGATTCGCCGGATGCATAACGATCATATTACAGTACTGCTTACGACGCATTATATTGAAGAAGCTGAAAATCTTTGTAATCGTGTGGCTATTATGGAAAAGGGGAAACTGATTGCTCTCGATACACCGGTTAGTCTATGCCAACACGTTGGTGCTTATGTGGTGGAATGGGAAGGTGATATTGGGCGCAAATACAATTTTTTTACAGCGCGAGAACAAGCTGCAGACTTTGCTGGTACACTTGATACCACAACTATGATTCGCCATTCAAATTTAGAAGACGTTTTTGTAGAGCTGACAGGAAGAAAGGTGATCGGTTGATGCTTTACGATATTATGACAGTATTTTGGCGGGATTGGTTGGTATTAAAACGGCGGTTGGGTAAATTTTTGTTAAGTCGTATGGTGGCACCTATGCTATATTTGGTTGCTTTTGGCTGGGGGTTAGGTAGGAGTATTCCGGCAACAACAACTGGCGGAAGTTATCTAGATTTTCTCGTTCCGGGAATTTTGGCATTAAATTCGATGAATATTAGTTTTAATAGTGTTGGACCGTCCTTACATACCGCTCGCATGTATCATAAAAGTTTAGAAGAATATCTAGTGGCACCTATTAAACCCTTGGCATTTATTATTGGTAAAATTGCGGCAGGTACCCTGCGAGGAATACTATCTTCGCTAATTATTGTCGCTATGGCCTATGCTTTTGGTGCCAATTTCCACATCAATACTCTTTTTGTTAGTGTAGTAGCGATTAATTGTATTATTTTTTCGGCACTCGGCTTTATTACAGCGATGTTGATAAGTTCGCATGAAGATATGGGGAGCGTCAATACGTACTTGTTATTACCGATGTCGTTTCTCTGTGGAACTTTTTTTTCACCTGATAAGTTACCGATGATTTTTAAGGCCATTATCGAAGTATTACCACTTACCCATACAAGCACATTGCTGCGGAGCATTGGCACCGGCAATGAAGTTTCGTTAGTTTCATTGGCTATTTTACTTATGTATGTAGTCGTATTGATTGGAATTTGTATTTGGACGATGCATAAAGCGTGTAAATAAGTAATGAGGATTTCTTTTAGTATGCATTTTACGTAGTGTTCAGCAGTAGTATAATGGCAAATCGTATAGTAATAAAATATTTGACAACATAATAGTGCTGTGATATTATATATAAGTAAGTTAACGAACTAGTTAACACCAAATGCGGGTGTGGCGGAATTGGCAGACGCACCAGACTTAGGATCTGGCGGGCAACCGTGGGGGTTCAAGTCCCTCCACCCGCACCATTTGAAAGTAGAACCTCTGTAGAAAATTGCAGAGGTTTTTTTGTGCAAAAATAATAAAACTCTTATTTTATTATTTTTGTTGATAGAAAGCTTAACGCGTAGCTAGTTTAAATATCACGTAAGAGTTCTACGATATCCATATCTAATCCGTCAGCGATGGCAAATAGGACGTCTAGTGAGTAGGCTTTGGTAGAGTTTGGAGCCTCGATCTTACTTAGATAGCTTTTACTGATCCCAATTTTAGCTGCGAGTGCTTCTTGAGAGAGTCCTTTGCTATTACGGTAGTAGCAAATTTGTTTTGCAATTTGTCGATAACGATCATCATGACTAGTTCTCATATGTACATTCCCCCATGATAAAATTATAGATGTGTTTAAAGTATCATGTATTTCACCTATGGTGCAATACATGATACTTTGTTGTATTGCACCTATAGTGAAATAATAGTATACTTAAATGGTAAAGCTTGATAAAATCCGATAAGGTTAGCAAGTATTTATTTACATAATAAAGATAAAATTTATAAAAAGAAAAGGGGAGTCATATTATATGAATTTTTTTAACAATATCAAGGTCGGATTCAAAATAGGCATTTTAGTTTTCACTGCGTTGGTAGTGGTAGCCATTGTTGGTGGCATAGGTTATTCATATCTGCAAAAAAGCAATGTGACTATGAATGTAATGTATGAAGATCGTTTGATTCCCGTCAGACTAATCAATGAAGTTCGAACAGATATCGCACTAACGAATTCAGCTATGCTGGAATTAATGATTAACACCGATGATAAAAAAAATCAAGAATTATCAAAACTTATGGATGATAAAGCCAAGCAGACAAATGAAGTATTTGGTAAGATTGAAAAGCTTCATTTAGATGATAAAGGAAAAGACTTATTTGCTAAGGTGCAAACTTCCAAGGATAAATTTCGTAATGCGCGTAAAGCAGTTGTTGATTTAGCTGTTCAAAATAAAAATGCGGAAGCCTATCAATTGTATATTAGTAAATTAGAACCGTTATCAGTTGATTTCCTAAAAAGTTTAGAAGAGCTATCAAAATATTACTCTCAGATATCGGAAAAAATGAAGAATGATAATCAGGCTGCCGCTAGTCAAGCAAATAATATTACGCTTGGTGTACTACTATTTGCTTTTATCTTATTAGGAGCAAGCGGATTTTATATTAATAAAACCATAGCAAATCCACTATATATGATGGTGAAGGTTTGCAAGGAATTGGCAGATGGCGATTTTAGGGATAGACCAAGGCAAATGATTCGGAAAGATGAAATTGGCCAGTTGGCAGATGCTATGGCAAGTATGAGAGATAGCCTTCGTAATCTAATGAAACATGTGAATGTTTCTGCAGAGCAATTGGCAGCATCGTCAGAAGAATTGACTGCTAGTGCAGATCAATCAGCAGAGGCGGCTACACAAGTGGCTATATCCATTACCGATGTGGCAAAAGGTGCTGAAGAACAGTTGCAAGCAGCGAATCACACGTCCTCAGCGGTAGAGCAAATATCCGCAAGTATTCAGCAGATTTCGGCTAATGCGAATGAAGTAGCTGAACAAGCGATGCAGGCGGAGGAACAAGCAACCAAAGGAAAACAATCCGTTGGTAAAGCTGTTGCACAGATGAAGTCAATCGAAGAAACGGTAGTTTCTTCTGCACAGGTCGTAATGAAATTGGGGGAACGTTCCAAAGAAATTGGACAAATTGTTGATACGATTTCTGGTATTGCTGGACAGACCAATTTACTTGCTCTCAATGCTGCAATTGAAGCAGCCCGTGCTGGTGAGCAAGGACGTGGCTTTGCCGTTGTTGCTGAAGAAGTTCGTAAGTTAGCCGAACAATCACAAGACGCAGCGAAACAAATCGCGAGCTTAATTGGTGAAATACAGGGTGAAACAGAAAAAGCAGTAGTTGCGATGGACGATGGTACGCGTGAAGTCAAGATCGGTGCCGAAGTTGTGAATGAATCAGGCCAAGCCTTCCAAGATATTGCCACTAGAGTCAATCATGTAGCTGGTCAAGTAAAAGAAATATCCCAAGCAATAGATCATATGGCGGAAGGTAGTCAAAAAATTGTTGCGTCGGTTCAAAGGATCGATCAGTTGAGCAAAAATGCCTCAAGTGAATCACAATCGGTATCAGCGGCAACCGAAGAACAGTCCGCATCTATGGAAGAAATTGCTTCAGCTAGTCAATCGTTAGCTAAATTGGCGATGGATCTCCGCTCTGAGGTTGGAAAATTTAGCATTTAAGTGGAAATAAGAATGATATATGTTGGTTTTTCGTGTGTAAAGTGCTCTTACTAGTAAATTTTTTACTAGTAAGAGCTTTTTTATTTATGTTTGTTATAAAAACTAAAGTCATCTTTTGCAAAAAAAAGCAAGAGATGACTTTAGTTTTTATTTCGTATTAATATCAATGTTACGTGATTTTCCTTTTAAAATAATTTTGAATTTTTTATTCTGATTTTTCTACTTGGTTGGTTGGGCAATAGCTATCGTTCTTCCATTGCGAGCAATTGTCATTATCTGATATCAATATTTCAATAGCCCGCCGTTTATTAGGGGAGAGTTTGTTTAGCTTAATTAAGAATTGCAAATCTTCATCGGAAATATATAAACTATTATAGGTTGATTTTGTAAGCGATTGTTGTTGACCACTAATGATCCAATCCGTGCTCACTTCATATAAATCAGCCAATACTTTAAGGGTGTAAGGATCTGGTGAGCTAATATTATTTTCATAATTGGATAGAGTTTTATTATTAATTCCTGTCCGTTCTTTTACTTGAATCTGTGATAGTTTAGACTGCTCTCTTATTTGTCGTAAGCGATCTCCTAATTTCAATGTATTTCACCTCCGTTCATTCTATGATACAAAAAAATGATATAAAAAGACTTTTTTTCCAAGAATAATAGAAAAATTGTATTGACTTCCCAATAAATAGGAACTATAATCAAACTACGTTTGATTAACGCTATCCTTGAAAAAATGATATGTTCATTTGCAATACTTAAAAAAACATTGGTTTTGTCGTAAATTTAGCAATATTTATAAGGAGAGATAATGATGAGTAAATATCAGAAAAACAATGTAGGTACTAATGTAGATCTAGATCATCTTACTTTGACAGATGTCATTGATGTAGACTTTCTGCAACAGTTTCAAGATGATTTTGCCAAGGGGGTCGGTGTGGCAAGTGTAACGGTTGATCCAGATGGAAAGCCTATTACAAATCCTAGTAGTTATACTCGCTTTTGTAATGATTATACGCATTCAACTGAGTGCGGTGATAAGCGTTGCGCGGAATCGCATCATAAAGGTGGCGATGAAGCTGTACGGACAGGCAAACCGGTAGTCTATGAATGCCATGCTGGTCTTATTGATTTTGCAGCACCAATCATGCTTGAAGGGCGACATATTGGGACTATACTAGGGGGGCAAGTTCTTACAGCTTCACCAGAGGAAGAAAAATATCGAAAAATTGCTGGGGAAATTGGCGTTGACGGGGACGGCTTTGTTCAAGCTGTAGAAGAAGTAAGTCAAATGTCTAAGGAAAGAATCGAAGCTGCAGCGAACGTACTGTATATTGTTGCCAATAACATGTCAAAAGCTGCTTATCAAAAATTGAAATTACAAACTTCTGCTGAAACACTAAGTGATGGAATTAGTCAAATATCGGCGACAATGGAAGAACTCGCGGCATCTGCATCCACGGTGAGTCATACGCAAACTAGCTTAAATGATGAAATTAAAAATGTAAATGAAGTAACGGGAAAAATTGATGAAGTTATGGAATTTATTAAAGATATTGCTGATGAAACTAGATTATTAGGTTTAAATGCGGCGATTGAAGCAGCGAGAGCAGGCGAAGCTGGGCTTGGCTTTGGTGTTGTAGCGCAGGAAATTAGAAAACTTTCTGACGACTCAAAACAAACAGTTGGTAAGATTAAAGAACTTACCAATATAATAAAAGTTTCTGTAGATAAAACGGTCGTTATGGGGAATGAAACAACAGAAACCATTGAGCAACAGGCAGCTGCAATAGAAGAAGTGACCGCAAGTGTGGAAGAGATTAATAGCCTAACTGACCAACTAAATATTTTAGCAACGGAAAAATAACAGTGATAAGAGGAGCGAGTAATTTTGGCTAATATACAATTGGTTGTATTTGCGTTAGATAATCAAGAATATGGTATTGATGTTTTGGCGGTAAATGGTATTTTGCGATCAAAAAAATTTAAAATTCAGTTATTGCCAGGGACGCCAAAAGAAATAGAGGGTATCATTAATTTGCGAGGACAGATCAAGTACCTGTATAATTTAAGAAATAAATTTCATTTAATGGACGTAGAAATGTCCGATGAAAGCAAGTTTGTCATGCTGAATGTCCACGATTCTATAGCGGGGTTGATGGTGGATGAAGTTACCGATATCGTTAAAATGGATGATGGAGATTTAGACCAGACACCAGATTCGATCAGTGGTTTTACGAATCATTATATTAAAGGAATCGGCAAAGTAGATGAGCGTTTGATTATTATCCTAGATCCAGAAAAGATATTATCCAAAGAAGAGTTTACTGGAATTAAAACTATGGAAAATGAAGCTGTTTAGCTAAAATAAGCATTAAAAAGCCTATGAATTTCAATTCAATTTGAAGTTCATAGGCTTTTTATATTTGAGTAGTTTTTCTGTTACGATATTTCTATGGTTGATTCATTTAAGTTGATGGTTATGGAATATAAATTAATCCAGACAAAAATGTAATACCTTCGTTATTTAGATAACTTTTCAAGTTCTGTAAAGAAGTAAATAATTGTGTAAATTTTAAACGTAACCAAAAGCGAGCAAAGGTATGCGAATTTCCGCCAAAGATAGGAATTCGATTTAAATAATAGGCTGTAGAACTTGTCGTATCTCGTCCAAGATTAATCGTAAAAGCTCCGCGATAACCAGCGTCTTTTGTTGCATCGATAACTCTTTGATCATATTTACCACAAGGATAAGCCAGATATTCAACCTTTTTACCAAGTCGCCATTCTAATCCCTCTTTTGATTTGGTTAATTGCTTACGCAGATCATTATCATCAGAAACATTGGTCAACGTAACATGACTTAATGTATGACTTTCAAAAGAAAACCCCTTGTTAGACATCTCTTTTATTTGATCCCATGTTAGATAACGATCATAGGTATTCACAAAATCAGATATTACGAATATCGTAGCTGTAAAATTGTATTTTTGTAAAATAGGATAAGCCACCAGATAGTTATCTTTGTAGCCATCATCAAAAGTTATCAAAATAGGCTTTGATGGGAGTTCTTTTCCGGACTCTAGATAATCTGCTAGTTGATCTGGAGTAATTGCCGAATAACCTTCCTTTGACAAATATTTTATTTGTGCTTCAAACTCGCTAGCGCTAAGCGTTAGCGGATTGTGGTCGGTATCGTTAATTTGATGATAATTTAAAACTGGTACTCCTTGAAAGTAAGTTAAGGCAATATAAATTCCCGACAAAAGAAAAACAAATGCAGCGACTACTCCCAATATAAAAATTTTTTTCGTAAACAAATGCAAAAAGAATACACTCCTTTCAAGGTCTAAGAGTAGATCTAATTAAGATAATAACGGATGCATTTATTTTATTGGGTTGTTTTTTTGAGTCGAAAAACGTTTCGTGTAAAATATGGATGCCTGTTATCATAGCTTATATAAGATTTGTATTCTATTATATCAAATATATGAAAAGCAAGCTACTTTTTCTATATATTTGATACGAACAGATAAAGGAAAATTTGTGTAGATGCGTTATTATTATGTAGGTCTTGCAGGATTTTTGTATTTTAAGGATAATTAAAATACAAATAGATCATTCTAGTTATAAAACAAGATTGAAGTATGTTAATAAGATAAGGATTGATAATTAAATGAATCAAAATCAAGCAAAAAATCGTATCGTGTTATTTGCAATATTTATAATTATTATTTTGCTAATTTATTGGCTAAAACCGGAATCGCTGCATAAGGTTATCCAATTGCTTCTCGCAGGTGATCTGGAGGCCAGTATTGAGTATATTCGCTCTTATGGTCCTTATGCAGCTCTAGTAAGTTTCGTCATAGTCGTATTTATTAATGCAGTTGCTGTTTTACCCAATATTTTTATTTTAGCAGCAAATGGTATTATTTTTGGGATAGTAGAAGGGACTATAATATCCTGGCTAGCAGAAACTGTCGGTGTAGTGATTAGTTTTGCTTTCATGCGCTATTTTTTTCAAGATTATGCTCATCGCGTGATTGTGCGCAGTAATTCATTGCAAAAAGTAAATGATTTTAGTGGTAAAAAAGGTTTTCAGATTATGGTAATCGCCCGCAGTATTCCGTTTGTTCCTTCTGGGTTGATTACAGCCTTGGGCGCACTCAGCGACATTAGTTTGAAAGATTATATTTTGGCGACTTTGATTGGTAAGTTACCATCGGCATTAATTGAAGTTACGCTCGGACATGATTTGGCGTCCTATCATGAAAACTCAATGCGATTGACTGTGGTTATCTTAATTTCTGTAGCTGCCTATGGCGGTTATTTATGGTATAAGAAAAAGAAAGATCCAGTTTAATGTAAAGCTGCTTCTAGTAAATTGAAAAATATAGAAAAATATGATTTTTTAAGATTCTGTAATCATACCTCCATTGACGTGAAGAACTTGACCGGATACATAGTTAGAATCTGAGCTAGCTAGATATACGTAGGTAGGTGCCAGTTCAAAAGGTTGGCCAGCGCGTTTCATGGTAGTATTGTTCCCGAAACCAGTTATTTTTTTCATTGAAAAAGAAGCGGGAATCAGTGGAGTCCAAATAGGACCAGGAGCAACTGCATTTACACGGATTTGTTTTGATGCTAGCGACAATGATAATGAACGGGTAAAGCTGACGATGGCGCCTTTTGTCGCTGAATAATCAATTAAATCTTTGCTTCCATTATAAGCGGTTATCGAAGTAGTATTTATGATAGAACCATTTTTCGGCAGATAGGGCAATGTGGATTTTGTTAAATAGAAGAATGGATAAATATTGGTTCGAAACGTACGATCAAGTTGATCAGCACTGATATCCAGAATAGAAGTTTTGGGAAATTGAACGGCGTGATTGTTGACCAATATATCAATATGCCCAAACGTTTGTATTACTTTGTTAACAATTTTATCAGAGTGAGCTTCCTCACATAGATCTCCTGGGAGTAGCAGGCATTTGCCACCAAGTTCTTTGATTCTCTCTTGGGTTTCTTTGGCATCACGATGTTCGTTGAGATAGGAGATGGCAATATAAGCTCCTTCTTTGGCAAAAGCATAGGCAACTGCACGCCCGATGCCACTGTCGCCACCAGTGATTAAGGCTACTTTGTCACGTAATTTGCCACTGCCTCGGTAGTCTTTATTTTCGGATATTGGGCGAGGTGTCATGTTATATTCTATTCCTGGCTGGCAGAGTTGCTGTTGTGATGGAAAGGCAATTTTCGTTTTACTAGATTGTATTTTTGTACCAAAGTTTGAGTATTTAGGATACATATTCGTGATCACTCCATTCAATTAATTTTTCTATGATGTAGTATTACTGGACATAGTATATCCAGTTTGTAAAATTGTTTACATGA
>JARBTT010000083.1 GCA_029240055.1 Anaerosinus sp. | reverse complement strand
CTGGGGTTACGATTGCTGCAAGGGCTGGCTGGGGCAGCGGGGATTGTTATTGCTCGGGCAATTGCACGTGATTTGTACTCTGGATATGAGCTGACTAAATTTTTTGCTATGCTAATGCTCGTGAATGGAGTTGCTCCAATTGCTGCACCAGTACTAGGAGGCCAGATCTTAGCATTTTCCTCTTGGCGCGCGGTATTTGTTACATTGACGGTAATTGGGCTATTACTCACGATTACAGTATTTTTCTTTGTAAAAGAAAGTTTATTAGTAGAAAATCGCCTAAGTGGCGGGGTAAAAAGCACGTTAAAAGCAGTAGATTCTTTAATCAGACAACGTTATTTTATGGGACATTGCTTGATGCAAGGTTGTGCATTTTCAGCGTTATTTGCCTACATATCAGGTTCGCCCTTTGTATTGCAAAATATTTATGAAGTATCCCCGCAAGTATTTAGTCTTGTTTTTGCAATCAATGGGATTGGGCTAATTATTGCAGGTCAGCTTACCGGACGATTATCAGGGAAATTCTCTGATGTGAAATTATTAGAATTTGGTGTGATACTTGCTATTGTTGGCAGCACAGCCCTAATGTTGGGTACTTTTTTCAAAGGCAATGTATATACGATTTTAGTACCACTCTTTTTCACGGCTTCAAGTTTAGCAATTGTAGCTTCTAGTAGTTTTTCTCTAGCGATGCAGGAACAAGGTAAGATGGCAGGTAGTGCCGCTGCTTTAATTGGGTTCTTTTCTAATATAACAGGCGGTATCATGGCACCACTTGTAGGAATTGCCGGCAGTCATAACGCGCTGCCAATGGGGGTGGTCATCATGGTGAGTGAAATCTGCGCTGGATTATGTTTTTGGTTCATGATCAAACCAGCTCATAAAAAGGCAAATAAAGTAGTGCCAGAATAAAATATTGTCAAAAGAGAAGCAAAATGCCAGTGGTAGGATCAGCTATCGCTGGCGTTTATTATTTAATATATCGTGCTATCAGATTTTACTCTGAATTGGTCAAAAGCTTTGATGGTTAAATGTCGACAGTATTGCGTTAATTTGAGAACGTCTTCATTCGTGCATTTACCTTCGATAAAATTGTAGATGAAATCATCTCTAAAACCTATCGAATCAGCATCTTTACTGCTATTACCATAGTAGATTGCTTTTATATTTGCCCAAATAGTAGCGCTTAGGCACATTGGGCAAGGATAACAAGAGGTGTATAAGATGCAATCTGTTAAGTGATAGCTTTTCATATTTTTACAGGCCATGCGAATGGCTTGTATTTCAGCGTGGCAAGTAGGATCATTATTTTTTAATACTTCGTTGTGACCAATTCCAACGATTTTTCCGCTTCTTACGATAATAGCACCAAAAGGGCCACCATCGTTTGTTGCCAAGTTGTTTTCTGACTCCAACGCGGCAATTTTCATAAAGTTTTCTTGGTTCATGTTAGTCACTCCTATTTTTTAGTATCAATAAATTAATATTTGTTGGATAAAAAATATTAATTTATTGTACGTTATATGACACAAATCTTGTTGATTATAAATAAGGAAAAATTGTAGTGGAACCACAGTTTTAAAATTCTAGGTTTTCTATGAAAAATAGATAATGTGAAGTGTTAATAAATATGCGTAGTTTTTATTGATTATGCAATCTGGGTGTTGCAAAACGAACTTGTAACACCCAGTTGTTATTTTATACGAATAAAGAAATAAAATACAAAAAACGTTTTATCATAAAGAAATCGAAGAAAAGCAGGAAGAATGATATTTTTGTTAGAATATTACTTCAGATAGGTATAAGGGGGAGTTATTTTGTTTTCCCAGGAATCAGATATTGTCAAGACGATGCGATTGATTGAAGGCTTAAAAGCGGATTTGATAAATAATATAGGAGCGCTTTATCAAGCGATGGCACAAAACAGTGAAGTTTCGATAAAGGAAGCTTTGGCCAGGGTTATTATCCATAGCTATGTATTAGGAAAACGTCTTGGTATCGGATTTGCAGATTTGGATGAAACTATTGAACATAAATTAGATGATGATAGCAAAAATAATGATGCTTTGGAAAATCGCTTTGGTGATTTTTCCAAGCTGAAGCGTTTTTTTGAACAGAAGAGGTGAAAGAATGGAAAATAGAAGAGTGAAACCAATGGTGGAAGGTGGCATTTTAGCGGCAATTGCTGTAGCGATGTCTTTAATTAGTATGTATGTCCCTATCATTGGTTCTTTCATGGCATTGATTTTGCCACTGCCGATCATCGTATTGGTCGTAAGACACGGCGTGCGGTGGGGGATTATGTCAACTATTATTGCTGGAGTATTGATTTCGATGCTAATTAGCCCATTGCAAGCGATTAGTATTGTGGTCGTTTGCGGTTTTATTGGTGTCGTGTTAGGATATACATACCGTAAAGGTTATAGTGCGGTAAGGTGTTTGACCATTGGTTCGGTATCAGCAATTGCTTCTATTTTAGTGGTGTTTGCTGTAAGTTTACTATTAATCAATGTCAATCCAATGAACATTCAGATGGATATGATGCAGCAGGCTTTTGAAGAATCATTGGCGGTGTATCGTAGTTCAGGGATGAGTGAAACGGAAATTGCTGATATCGCAGGTAAGTTTCAAACTGGCTTAGATACAGTGAAACAACTTGTGCCAGTGACGGTTGTGTTAGCAGGTTTATTTGAAACGTATATCAATTTTATCGTTGCTGGAGTAGTTTTACGGCGTGTCGGGCATACGAACATTGTAATAATGCCACCGTTTAAGGAATGGAAATTACCTTGGGGCATCGTTTACATCTACGCATTTTCTTTAATCGGGATGTATTGGGGCTCTAGCCACGAGATACAAGTATTGCTTCAAACGTCGATGAATTTTAATATGTTCGCCAGTATTCTGGCTTTTATTCAAGGGCTTGCGCTTTTATTCTATACGGCTGATAGATATCAATTGTCAAATTTTCTTCGTGGTATTATACTAATCTTAATATTAACGAGTGGACTGTTTCAGGTAGTCGCATTGATAGGATTATTTGATATTATATTTGATTATCGCAAGCGTTTTGCGCTAAAGGAGTAGAGTTTCACGCAAAACGAAGAAATGGAGGTTTGATTATGCCTCGTAACTCGTCTACTTGGGTGGATATTCGTATCCACTTGGTTGTAGTAGTTGGTTTGTTATTGGTCATTATGATTTATAATAAATATGTTGCGTTTATTGGATTGATTCTCCTCATAGCGCTTTTTGTTTATGGGCGGGAACGGTGTAATGATCGGCAACAGGAGTTGGAATATTATTATAAAAATGTAATAAAAAACATTAATGAATTATCCAATTATGCCATTGATAAATTACCAGTAGCGATTTTGGTTGTTGGTAGTGATGGACGCTTAAAGTGGTGTAATGAAGAACTTGCGCGTTGGTTGGGTAAAAAGCCGACCATCGGGACATCCATCCATAACTTTTGGGAAAAAATTATCATTGAGTCGATCTGGGGCAAAGATGGGGAATATGTTTTTCAAGCGGAAGATAAGTTTTATCGCGTAAAGCACCGTCCGATTTTTAATGTTGACGATGTAGATGGTTTGATGGTTTTTTACATTACTGATGTAACAACTATTGAAAAACTGAAAACGGAAAAAATATTAAGTAAAACAGTATTTAGTTATATTCAGATTGACAATTATGATGAAGTGTTACAGGGTTTAAATGAAGCGCAACGTACTGTAGTTTTAGTAGAAATCAATAAATGCTTAAATGAATGGATTGGTTCGGTTGGCGCCTTTGTAAGACGGATATCAGATGATTTGTATATTGCGATTATGGATCGTCGGGCTTTAGATAAAACATTGAATGATAAATTCGATGTTTTAGATAAGGTGCGGGCTATTCATGCGGCAAATAAATTTCCAGTAACACTTAGTATGGGGGTTGCTGTTGGTGATGGATTAATATTGTCTCAGCTCAGTGAGAATGCCAAAGCTGGTTTAGATTTAGCATTGGGTCGTGGTGGCGATCAAGTAGCTGCACAGATTGATGGCAAAATGCAGTTTTATGGTGGCAAGTCAAAAGCAGTAGAAAAGCATACGAGGGTAAAAGCACGCGTTGTTGCCCATGCTTTGTATGAGATTATTGAGAATTCGGATATGGTACTCATCATGGGACATCATAACGAGGATTTTGATAGTCTAGGTTCAGCGATTGGTGTTGCTAAAATGGCACGCTATTTGGAAAAAGAAGTCCATATTGTATTGAGTGACATGAATGAGGGCGTAGATAAATTTATCGAGTTAACCAAGGACAACCCCGATTATGAAGGCTTGTTTGTCCTCGCAAGTGAAGTCAACAGTATCATGCCGATGAATGCAATTTTATTTGTTGTAGACACGCATATACCTGATATGACAGCAGCACCTAGTTTGTTAGATCGTGTAGATAATGTGATTGTGATTGATCATCATCGCCGGTCAGAAAACTTTATTGTTAGTCCGTTGCTTATCTATATTGAGCCATCCTCCTCATCAACGAGTGAACTGGTAACAGAGCTATTGATGTATTTTAGTGATGATGTTGACTTAAGCAAAATGGATGCGACAGCTCTTTATGCTGGCATTGTCGTAGATACGAAAAACTTCGCGGTGCAAACAGGTGTGAGAACCTTTGATGCAGCTGCCTATTTAAGGCGTTCTGGTGCAGATCCAGCGGTGGTGAGACACTTGTTTAGAATGGATTATGAAAGTACGAGAGCAAAAGCGAGAGCTTTGAGTCGTGCTGAATTTTTAAAGGGTGGACTCATTGTAACAAGTTGCCCAGAGAATACGCCCAATGCCCAAGTTACTGCTGCACAAATTGCAGATGCGATGTTACGTATTGAAGATGTGCGTATGAGTTTGGTATTGTTTCAACTGGATGGCGGTATTGGTATTAGCGCTCGATCTACGGGTGAAATCAATGTACAAGTGATTATGGAACAGTTCGGTGGCGGTGGTCACCAAAATGTCGCTGGTGCCCAAGTAAATGATGTAGAGTTAGAAGAATTAAAACGTCAAGTTGTTGAACGTAGCGTTAACTATATTGAGGAGAGTGACCATAATGAAAGTAATTTTGCAACAAGAAGTTAAAAAAGTTGGTAAAAAAGGGGATATCTTAGAAGTTTCTGAAGGTTATGCGAGAAACTTCTTACTGCCAAAAGGCTATGCAGTCGCAGCAACGTCAACCAATTTAAATGCAGTCAACCAACAAAAAAAATCCGAAGAGCGCAAGCAACAGCAAGCGGTTGATGAAGCAACGCTTATGGCTGCACAATTGAGTAAAATTGAAGTCTCCATTGCTGTGAAAATCGGCGAAGGTGGTAAATTATTTGGTTCAGTAACTGGTAAAGATATTGCGGATGCCTTGAAAAAAGACCATAATATCGATATTGATAAACGTAAAATTGAAGTAAAAGAAGGCATAAAAGGTCTCGGTGACTACGAAGCTGTCATCAAAGTGCACCCAGAAATCACAAGTAAAATTAAGGTACACATCATCGCAGGCTAGAAAGAGGAAGGTAATGAAAAAATTTTTTAGTAAGCTTATCGGTAAAGGTCAAGATGAAGTAAAGATAGATAAGCAAGATCTGATTAATCGGCAAGTGACAGCTTTATACGGACTGCTATCCGATGTCATCGGTTCAGAAAAGCTGGTATTAAAAGCAGGAAAGTTAGATGCATTAGAACAAATGCGTTCAGAAAACGTTGCCGAAAGAGTACTTGCCTTGCAAAAGATTGTGCTAGAAAATCCAACGTTTGATAAATTACCGACAGCAGAAGAAATTCCCGGGATTTTAGACGAGCTAGAAGAAGAAATTGCTGATTCTATGGCCCGGCGTACTGTTGAAGATAAGATAGAAAAGAAAATTGTTGAAAAGATGGAAGAACGCCATCAAGAATATATTCAAGAAATCCGTACGCAAGTTTTAAAAGATGAAAACAATGCGGAAAATCCACAAACGTTAAGACGTTTTGAGGAGCTTGAAAAATTAGAAAGTAAAAAGCTGACGAAATCTGTGATGGAATTACTTCGGCCAGCGACACTGGCTGAAGTTGTCGGGCAAGAGCGGGCGGTACAATCACTTCGTGCAAAGCTTAGCTCGCCTTATCCACAGCATTTAATTCTCTATGGGCCACCTGGGGTTGGTAAGACAACGGCAGCACGGTTGGTATTAGAGGAAGCGCGTAAGGCGAAGTTTACTCCTTTTGAAGAAGATGCACCGTTTGTGGAAACGGATGGTACGACGCTTCGTTGGGATCCACGGGATATGACCAATCCGTTATTAGGTTCAGTACATGATCCAATTTATCAAGGTGCTAGACGTGATCTAGCTGAAAGTGGAGTACCCGAACCGAAAACGGGCTTGGTAACGGATGCCCATGGTGGGATTTTGTTTATTGATGAAATTGGTGAGCTGGATTCTATGTTACAAAACAAGCTGTTAAAAATTCTCGAAGATAAACGAGCTTTCTTTGAATCCGCTTACTATGATCCATCAGATGAAACTGTTCCGAAATATATCAAAAAATTATTTGAAGACGGTGCGCCGGCTGATTTTGTTTTGATTGGTGCGACGACTAGAGAAGCTGGCTATATTAATCCAGCACTCCGTTCGCGTTGTGCGGAAATTTATTTTGAGCCACTTACGCCAAAGCATATTGAGGCTATTGTTGAAAATGCAGCGGATAAACTTGAAGTCAAGATGGAAGATAATGTTGCTAGTTTAATCAGCGAATATACGATTGAAGGGCGTAAAGCAATTAATATCTTAGCCGATGCTTATAGTTTAGCCTTGCAACGCCATGGTAATGACGAAACTGCTGATATTGTGATCAATACAGAAGATATCTACAAAGTGGTTCAAGTGAGCCGCTTATCTCAGTTCGTCATGCAAAAAGCTTCGGAAAAGGCGGAAATCGGTAAAGTTTTTGGCCTAGGGGTTTCGGGGTATCTTGGTTCGGTAATTGAGATTGAAGCGGTAGTTTTTCCTGCTAGTGAAAAAGGCAAAGGAGCGATTCGCTTTAATCAAACTGCTGGTAGTATGGCGAAGGATTCGGTCTTTAATGCAGCTGCAGTGGTGAGGAAAATCACTGGGGAAGATTTAAGTAACTACGATGCACATGTGAATGTGATCGGTGGGGGCAATATTGATGGTCCGTCAGCTGGAACAGCGATATTAACAGCACTTATTTCAGCAATTACCAAACGGAAAATTCGTCAAAATGTTGCAGTTACCGGTGAAATATCCATCCAAGGCAAAGTAAAACCTGTTGGTGGTGTGTTTGAAAAAGCCTATGGAGCAAAACAAGCTGGGATTACGACGCTGATCATTCCTAAGGAAAATGCAAAAGATATTCCAGAAGGACATCTAGGGCTTGATATTCACATTGTAGAAACAGCTGAAGAAGCGTTTGAAGTGCTATTTGAGGACGAACAGGCAACCGAATCGTGCTAAATGTAGTTGTTTTAATTAGCCAAGGGGGATATAGGAATGATCGATAGAATACCACCACAAAATACAGAAGCAGAGCAAGCTGTTTTAGGCGCTATGCTTATTGAAAAGGAAGCAATTTCTAAGGTTGCCGAGTTTTTAAAAGGCAAAGATTTTTACCGAGAAGCACATAAGATCATTTACGATACGATGATTGATATTTTTAATAAAAATGAGGCAGTCGACTTGGTTACAGTAACTGAGGCGCTGCGGAAAAACGATAAATTAGAAGCCGTAGGTGGAATAGCCTACATCACTTCGCTGGCCAATAGTGTACCAACAGCGGCGAATATCGGGTACCATGGTAAGATTATCGAAGAGAAATCGCTACTAAGAGGACTGATCAATTCAGCAACCACGATTGCTGGTATGGGTTATGAAGATAATGAAGATGTAGAGACGATTATTGATAAAGCAGAAAAAATGATCCTAGAAGTATCAGAGCGTAAAGTCGGCGCTGATTTTACACCGATCAAGAGTATTATCTTTGATGCCTTCGGAAAGATCGAGCAGCTCTATGCTTCCAAAGGCGGGATTACTGGGCTCGCCTCTGGCTTTAAAGATTTGGATAAGCTCACATCTGGTTTACAGGCATCGGATTTAATTCTGATTGCTGCGCGTCCAAGTATGGGGAAAACGGCATTTACCTTAAATATTGCGACCCATGTTGCCATTCGTGAAAAGAAAGCGGTAGCGTTCTTCTCACTGGAAATGTCGAAAGAACAACTCGTACAACGTATGCTTTGTGCTGAGGCGACAATCGATTCCCAACGTCTGCGGATTGGTGAACTCGAGGATCGCGATTGGGGAAAACTGATCAGTGCAGCTGATCGATTGGCTTCCGCACCGATTTTCATTGATGACACTGCTGGGATTACGGTTATGGAAATGCGTTCAAAAGCGCGTAGACTGAAAATGGAAAATAATTTACAGCTTATCATCATTGACTATTTACAGTTAATGTCGGGGAGCAGCAGTAAAGGCGGCGACAATCGTCAGCAAGAAATTTCCGAAATATCTCGTTCACTGAAGGCTTTAGCTCGTGAGCTGAATGTACCAGTTATCGCACTTTCGCAGCTCAGCCGTAGTGTAGAGTCGCGTCAGGTGAAAAAACCAATGCTGAGTGACCTTCGTGAATCTGGTTCACTAGAGCAAGATGCGGATATTGTAGCATTCCTTTATCGTGAAGATTACTACAATCCTGATACGGAGAATAAAAATATTACCGAGGTTATTATTGCGAAGCATCGTAATGGTCCAGTAGATACGGTTCAGTTATTCTTCCACAAACAATTTACGAAGTTTTGTGATTTATCAAGATTACAAGAATAATATAGTCTTTCAGGCTGGCATTTGCCAGCCTTTTTTTATTGCAGTTTATATACAGTTTACAATAGTCCTGAAGATAATATAACACCTGAGAAAGCTCATGAGCTAGGCAAGGAATGGATTATGTATGACGTAAAAATACATTGAAATGTATTGTAGTACAACAAAAAAGGCAGTAACCGAAGTTACCACCAAGTTCATGACACAATTACTATAACACTAATATAAAAGAAAAACTTTATGAAATATTTGGTTAGCAATCATTATAAAATATACATATAACTCTTCACACATTTTTGATGTAGGAAACTATATGTATCTTATAGAGACTTAAATTTTAACTGTGCAGTTACTTTTACAGGTTTTATTACCTTGACGAATAATAATTGTAACATTTTTTTAGAAATATCATATAGAATACACGAAAATATACACACTACCATAGCAAAGGCAATATTTCCCACCAAAGTGGCTCTTATAACATTTATATTAGTATGAAGAATGTGAGAACTTAATGAATCTAATATATCAATAACCAAGATATGAAGAAAGTATATTGGCATAGAATAGCTACTAATTTTTTCAATAATTTTATTATTAACGTTACTCTTTAGTATAAAGATAAATATTGAAATAGAAGCAAATATAGTAGTTATGAAATACTCTTCGAACGTTGAATTAAATGATTTTCTCCACAAAGACTTTTCAACTACTTGAGATAGGCACAATAAAATTGAAAATGTTAAAATAATATTATTATTAAATTTGATTTTGTTTATATCTATTTTTCGTATATACGTTCCGAGTAGTATATAAAATAGACCCAAAAATAAAAAGTTTCTTGTCACATATATAGGTAATATTGTATGAAATAATTGCATTGATAAGTTAGAAATAAATATACCTATTAGATTCAATATTATACTGATGATAAATAAAGTCTTCAGCTTATTAAAATAATTAAAAATATAGATAATCATCAATGCCCAAATAATATTTATTACATACCATAGCTGAAAACCAAATTTAGGGTCGATTAAAATATACTTCATGTTTGTTATAAAATCACTTTCAAACGTAGGTAGTTTATTCTCAAGTAAAGCAATGATAAAGTAGTATAATATGTAAATAAATTGATAAAAAATATAATACTTTGTTAGTTTTATTATTTGTTGCTTAAATTTTATTGGAGTGTAATTAGGGTGAATAATAAAGTATCCGGTGATCATGAAGAAAACTGGTACTGCAAATCTTGTTAGAGTATCCATAGCTATAGTTATAGTATCTCTATCAATTCCAGAATGCGCAGCAAAGATACTGTGCATGTGGATTATAACTATAAAAAAAATTGATATTAGTCTTAATAACTCTATTGATTGATTCCTTTTCATTTCATTCCGCTCCCAAAATAAATTGTATTTATATATATAATATCTTTTTTCCAAAATAAGTCAATATAATTTGGAAAATATAGTATAAAAGGTATTTTTTGATATATTTTTACAGTCTCTTTTGGGACACTCGATATGCGTAAAAACCTCAGTTCTTACTAATGTATCTGAAACTCTTCTTTATCTCACATAACTCTTACTCCATTATATTTTTCAACCATGTTTCAGCTAGATTTATCCATTGAGCACAAGCAGGATTTAAATGTTCTGGTTCGCTGGCAGAAACTTCATCATAAAGCGCAGCCCCATGAACTCCTGATTGGAATATATGAAGTTCAAAGGGTACATTAACTCTTGATAATGCATTGGCGAAATTTAATGAGTTTGCAACTATAGTCTGATTATCATCTGCAGTATGCCATATGAATGTAGGTGAAGTATCTGTATTTACAAGATGCACAGGACTAATACTTGTTATTTGC
>JARBTT010000082.1 GCA_029240055.1 Anaerosinus sp. | reverse complement strand
GATCTAGAAAACGAGGAATAAAGATAAAAAATCGTACTTTAGTCCCTATTTTGCTGAGGTTTGAAAATAAGACAGGATATTACGGTTTATTTGCTTTTTTATTATTAGTTTTGCTGTATAATGAAATTAATGATGTTTATTGCAATATAGGGGGTAGCTTTGATGACAAACATATTACTAGTCGGTGGCGGTCGAAGTGCTGCGGGGTTTTTAGAATTGGGCAAAAACGTTCCTGATATTAAAATTGTTGGTGTCGTTGATTTAAAAATAGATGCAGTCGCAATTCAATTAGCAAATAAATCAGGGATTAGAACTTTCCAAGATATCAAAGAAGCAGTTAATACGTCTGGTATCGATGTAGTAATAAACATTACAGGTGATACTAGTGTAAATAAAGTGATTTCTGATAATAAACCAGAACAGGTAAAATTAGTAGATTCTTTTATCACTTCGATGTTGTATCATTTAATTAAATCCCAAATTCTTCTTACCGATGATTTAGAAGAAAAGGTTGGGACGTTATCTAATGCGGTAACTGAGGCAAAAGGGCATATCAATAAAACCCATGAAGTCATAGGCTTTATTAATAAAGTTTCCCAACAAACGAATCTTTTAGGTTTAAATGCTGCGATTGAAGCGGCTCGTGCAGGTGAACAGGGAAAAGGGTTTGCGGTAGTTGCAAATGAAGTTCGTAAACTAGCGGAAGATAGTGTCGAGGCTACAAAAAAAATAAACTCCATTTTGAATAATATTGAATCGTCTATGCAAGCTATTATCGTGGGGATAGAAGAAACTGCAGCGGTTGCTGAAAGTAATCGTAGTGGCAAGTCAATGAGACAATAAATAAGGGGATCAATAAATAAAAAGCCTTGGACTCTAAATAGAGCGCCAAGGCTTTTAAGTGTTAGTCAGGGATCACAGATGGGTTATCAGTGATTGCTGACAAAATAACAATGGTTTGTGTTTTGACAATACCAGGTTGATTTTTAATTCTGGTTAATAACAATTCTAATGTATGAGTATTTTCAGTTACAATTTTTAAAGAATAGTCGAAATCCCCAGTAATGTAAAAACATTCTTTAATTTCATTTTCGCTTTTTACAAAATGTGCGAAAGAGTCACTGTGGCTTGGATTTTCAAATCTAACAAACATTAATGCCATGAGATGTTTGTTGAGCATAGTAGGGTCTAATATGACGGTATATTGCTTGATTACGCCAGATGCTTCAAGCTTTTTAAGTCTTTCACTAATCGCTGGCATTGATAATGATATTTCGGAACTTAAGTCGGAAATAGTCATGCGGGCATTTTTTTGTAAGTTTTTCAATATTTTTTTATCAATATCATCCATATAATCACCACCAATCTAAATACAGAAATTTTCTATATTCCTTTATTATAACAGGCAAATGAATTTCTGTAAGTGTTTTTGTGATTAATATTTAAAATATATGGTCATTTTTGATTTTGTGTGGAAAATTTCAAGTGTATCTGATTTATTTAGAGGGAAAAAGAGTAATCTTACAGAATATATTTAGACTAATATTTTTAATGCTTTTTAGGGGTTGATAGAATGGCTACGAAATTGCGATCAAATGTGCAACGACGAATAGCTGTATTTATATCGTTTATGCTTATGTTCATTATCGTTTTAGGTGGTAGGCTTGCTTGGATGCAATTGGTGCAGGGCGATGAACTCCAAAAAAGAGTGGATCATCAAGTAGGAGAAAGCAAAATACTACAATCGCCACGGGGGACTATCTACGATAGGCAAGGTAGAGAGCTGGCAGTTAGCATCATGACGAAGTCTTTGTATGTTGATCCGCATGAAGTGAAAGATGCGGATCAATTAGCCCAGGATCTCTCGCCACTCATAGGAATGCCAGTAGAAGATATCAAAGAACGTATCGCTGTAGGCGGCGGGTTCGTTTGGCTGAAACGTAAATTAGAACCAGATGTAGTAACCAAGGTAAAACAGCTTATTTATGATAAAAAATTAAATTGTTTAAACTTTGAAGATGAAAGTAAGCGTTATTATCCAAATGATGTTTTAGCAGCACAGGTATTGGGATTTGTTGGTACTGATGACACTGGCTTAGATGGGATTGAATTGATTCAAAATGATGTCATTAAAGGGAAAACGACAAAACGCTATGTGATGACCGATAAGAATAGTAAACCAATTTTTAATTCGGTGCTTTCTAATAATTCTTTTGAAAAATGTAAAAATGTTTATTTAACATTGGATAGTACAATTCAATTTATCGTTGAACAAAATTTGGATAAAGCGATGATTGAAACAAAACCAAGGGCGATTACTGCGATTGTTATGAATCCAAAAACCGGAGAAATTCTCGCGATGGCGAATAGGCCTACCTTTAATCCAAATGAGTTTGGCAAATATTCGCCAACTGAATGGAAGAATCGCGCGGTATCCTTCGTATACGAGCCGGGTTCTACATTTAAAGCAATTGTTGCAGCAGCCGCTTTGCAAGAAGGAACTGTAACGCCAAATCAAATATTTCACGTTCCAAGTTATGTAATGGTATCAGGGCGCCGAATTCAAAATTGGAGTGATGAAGATTATGGTAACGTTACATTTACCAAGATTATTAAGGAGTCCATTAATACGGGATTTGTTCAAGTTGGCATGCAACTTGGTGCGAATAAATTAAATGAATATGTACATTTGTTTGGTTTTGGAAAAATAACGGATGTTGGTTTGCCGGGAGAAGAAGTCGGCATCTTGTTTAATCCTAATGATATGCGCGATTCCGATTTAGCAACAATGTCGATTGGACAAAGTATTGCGGTTACCCCAATTCAACTGGTTACAGCGATGTCAGCAATAGCCAATAAAGGTGTACTGTTAAAACCAACCATTTTAAAAGAAATTCGCAATGCGGATAATACAATCTTTAGTGAAGAAAAAACAACTGAGATTAGACGAGCTATTCCCGAAGAAACAGCCTTGGAATTAAGTGGAATGCTCGAACAGGTTGTTGCTTCTGGCGGTGCTAGTAAAGCGGCGGTAAAAGGGTATCGTATTGCCGGCAAAACGGGAACAGCGGAAAAATTGCGCGACGATGGTAGTGGTTATTTAGCGGGTCATTATATTGCTTCTTTTTGTGGTTTTGCGCCAGTGGAAGATCCGCAAATTACAATATTAGTTATTATTGATGATCCGAATGGTACTTACTATGGTGGACAAATTGCGGCGCCAATTGCTGGTCAAATATTTGAACAAGTATTGCGGTATTTAAATGTGAAACCATCGACCAATAATTTGAATCTAAAAGAATTCACAGAAAAAGAAAAAATCGTCGAAGTTGAGCCTGCATCAGCGGTTGTGGTACCACAAGGAAAGGTCTTAATACCTGATATGAGTGGTAAAAGCCTGCGTCAGGCAGCAGAAGACCTCAAAGCGATTGGAATTAGTATGATTCCCGAAGGAACAGGAACTGCCTTTAAGCAGGATATAGCGCCAAATGCGATTGTTGATCCGGGTGCCACAATGACTGTATATTTTCGTTCGGATTGAAAGAAAATAATGAAAGGGCGGCTTAGTTAGCCGCCCTAATGAAGCAAAGGTAAACTATTGTTGGCTATTGTTACCTAAGGATGATTCATATTGTTCGATCATTTTACGAACCATACGACCACCAACGCGGCCACAATCGGCAGAAGTCATGGTGGACCAACCGTTTTGACGAACGGCGTCTGCAATACCTAATTCACTCGCGATTTCATATTTCATTTTGTCCATGGAATTCTGAGCTGCAGGATTAACAAGTTTGTTTGTTCTCGACATGTTGTCACCTCCTTCTCGCGTTCTAAACCTATTATCTACAAAATGTAACAAGCTTATACTGAAAAAAATAGATGTAAATTGTGGAATTTAACAGTGAATTTGTCGAGAAAAGTTTTCCAAATAGCAGGGAATAAGCAACGAATAGCGAATTTCTAAAAAATGGGATTCTATAGTATTTTAAGTGTTAATATGTAAAGGCGTGCTGTTTAGTTAATTGCGAGTGGAAATGTGGGGTGTAGATGTGTCTGAATTAAAGGAAATTAATCAAGATATTGAACGGTTGCGTGAACAGTTGCATGAGCTTGTATTAGAAAAAAAATGTCACTTCGTTGATGAGGAAGTAACTAGACTAAGTCAGCAGCTGGATATGCTAATTGTCAAACATGAAAAATTCAAGTTGACTAAATAGGGATTATCTTTTTATCAATACATTTAAGTTTATAGAAGAAATTGGAGATGGAGTAGAAATGCCGAATCGTGCAGTATGGGCAGAGGTGAATTTAGCCGCCATTAAGCATAATGTTAGGGAAATCAAAAGTAAAGTGCAAGGCAATGCGAAATTTTGTGCTGTTGTGAAAGCAAATGCTTATGGGCATGGCGTGATTGCAGTCGCAAAAACTGCAATTGAAGCAGGTGCTGATTATTTAGCGGTGGCAATTTTAAATGAGGCACTGGAACTGAGACAGGCGGGTTTCTTAGAACCGATTTTAATTTTAGGGTTTACCCCGATTGATCAGGCAGAGCAAGTCGTTGAATACGATATTGAGCAAGCAGTGTTTACTGTGGAAACAGCGGAAGCTCTATCGAGAGCTGCTGCGATACAAAATAAAATGGCAAAAATTCATTTGAAGGTCGATACTGGTATGAGTCGCATTGGGATTGTTCCCGAACAAGCGGGTGAATTAGCCAGCCAAATTCAAGCGATGCCAAATATTGAAATCGTGGGAATGTTTTCACATTTTGCGACTGCTGATAGTGAAGATAAATCCTTTGCTTACCAGCAATTAGCACAATTTAAAACAGCCATTGCCAGTGTTGAAAGTAAAGGCATTGACATCCCAATCAAGCATATCGCCAATAGTGCGACGATTTTAGAAATTCCTGAGGCTCATTTTGATATGGTTCGCGCTGGCGTGATTCTTTATGGTTTATGGCCATCGGATGAAGTTAAAAAAGATATTGATTTAAGACCGGCAATGCAGCTTAAAGCAAAAGTTGCTTATGTCAAAACGATGCCACCAAACCGTGGGATTAGTTATGGACAAATCTTTCGGACAGAGCGGGAAAGTAAAATCGCCACAATTCCTATCGGCTATGCCGATGGTTGGACACGCCTGCTAACTGGTAAAGTTCGGGTGCAAATTAATGATAAATTAGTGCCGATCGTCGGCAAAATTTGCATGGATCAATGTATGGCTGATATTACAGATGTTGGCGAAGTCAAAGTGGATGATGAAGTGGTGCTCTTTGGTAGTAAGCTAGTTACGATTGATGATATTGCAAACTTACTCGGCACCATCAATTATGAAATTGTTTGTATGGTCGGCAAACGTGTACCAAGAATTTACGTGAAATAAGTTTATAATTAGAATCTTTGAGGTAGCCATTCTAATATTGGTATGGCTACCTTATTTTTATCGACTTAATATTAATTTAAATAAAATCCATAGTGTAGTATAGCCGAAGATGGGGAAAGTTATCGCTATGAGATCTTTAAAACCAATCTCTGTAAAAAGTAAACTGATGGTTATAGTGATCACTAGACAAACTGGATAAGGAAGATGCAGGATGCTTTTTATTTTTATTGCAGAGCTATACAAACAACTTAGTGAGGTTGTAAACATCGCAATTACAAAAATGACTGTATAAAAGACGGAATGTAATTTTGCTTGGGTGCAAGCGATGGTTAACATTGGAACTTCCGTGGTGAGAATATCAGGGCAATGGATGACAATCGTGCAAGCAATCAGAAACGCAAGAAAGGCGAGTAAGAGTCCACCAAAGAGACTGCCGAGTTTCCGAACTGTTTTGTCTGTGGTTGTTTTACCAAGCGGGATGAGTATAGTCATAGCCAGTACGATATTATAGGAAACGTATAAGATACAAGAGAGTAACCAGTGGGGAGCCGGCTGCAGGGAAAACGTGGCAGCTGTGGAAAAAAGCGTGGAAAAGTCAGCATGATATGCAAGCGAGCTACAGCTAACGATGAGAATAGCAAACGTTAAAAATGGTGTAGCAAGTAAATTGATTTTTGTAATGCCACTGATGCCACCAAGCGAGAGTAATGTGATGGTGATAGCCAAGCTATAAGCACCGTAGCTGTTCATCGTATCAGCGGCAGCTAGCATAATGACTAAAACGGTGAAAATAAAAATTGAAATAGCGATATCAAAAAATAGGCCAACCTTTTTACCGCATAATTTATAAATCAGCTCAGGGTAAGAAGATAATTGATAGCGATAACTAATCGCTAATAAGCGGTAGCCAAGCCAAGAAAATAAAATACCGGCAAATAAGATACCGTATAAGCCAAAACTGCCATAGGTAATAAAAAATTGCAGAAGTTCTTGACCGGAAGCAAAGCCGGCGCCGATAATCGTACCGGCGAATGTTAAGGCAACTTTTATAATTTCCTTTATTGAAGTGTTTTTCATAAAAACCTCCAAGCAATAGTTTTTGATTTTTTAGTTTACAATCAGAGCAACTATAAATTATATGTGAAAAGATAACAGGATAGGTATAATTATTTTTTAAAATATTTAATGGCTTAGTTTGACAGGTTTTTGGTTAAAATATATAATTAATAAATATTGTATTAGTGAAATATAAGATTTCAGGGCGTGGTGTAAACTGTGTTTTTAAATATGGAGGTCGTAGAAAGAAATGCTTGATATTAAATTTGTTAGAGATAACCCAGAAAAAGTACAGGAAGCTCTTAAAAATCGTGGCAATTCCATGACTTTGGATGCATTCATCGAGCTAGAAAAAGAACGTCGTCAGATTCTTGGTGAGGTTGAAAATCTCAAAAGCAAACGTAACGCAGTATCACAACAAATCAGCGTGATGAAGAAAAATAAAGAAAATGCTGATGATCTTGTTTTAGAGATGCGCCAAGTTGGTGAAGAAATCAGTAAACTTGATGCACGCTTAAAAGAAGTAGAAGCGTCTTTAAGAGATATTATGTTAAGTATTCCGAATGTGCCAAATGAAGTAGTTCCTGTTGGTAAAGATGAAAATGATAATCCAGAGATTCGTCGCTGGGGCGAGTATCCTAAATTTGATTTTGACCCTAAGGCACATTGGGATATTGGTGAACAATTAGGTATCTTAGATCCAGAACGGGCAGCAAAAGTAACGGGAGCACGCTTTACATTTTATAAAGGTCTAGGAGCGAGATTAGAACGTGCTGTGATTAACTTTATGTTAGATCTACATACAGGTGAGCACGGCTATACAGAAATGCTTACGCCGTTTATTGCCAATAAAGATAGTATGACTGGTACTGGACAATTGCCTAAGTTTGCCGAAGATATGTTTAAGCTCGAAGGACTTGACTATTATTTGATTCCAACGGCAGAAGTGCCAGTAACGAACTATTATCGTAGTGAAATTCTTGATGGTAAAGAATTACCTAAATACTATAGTGCGTATAGTGCTTGTTTTAGAGCAGAAGCAGGTTCTGCTGGACGCGATACACGTGGCTTAATTCGCCAGCATCAATTTAATAAAGTAGAACTTGTGAAATTTGTTAAACCAGAAGATTCTTATGAGGAATTAGAAAAATTAACAAATAACGCTGAACGGGTGCTACAATTATTAAATTTACCTTATCGGGTAATTCTTCTTTGCACAGGAGATATGGGCTTTAGTTCGGCGAAGACTTACGATATTGAAGTATGGTTACCAAGCTTCAATATGTATCGTGAAATTTCTTCGTGTTCAAATTTTGAAGATTACCAGGCCCGCCGTGCGGATATCAAGTTCCGCCGTGAAGCAAAGGCAAAACCAGAATATGTACACACATTGAATGGTTCTGGACTGGCAATCGGGCGGACCGTAGCTGCAATTTTAGAAAATTATCAACAAGCCGATGGATCGGTAGTGATTCCAGAAGCATTGCGTCCATACATGGGTACAGATATCATAAAAGCGTAACAAGGTGATCGCTTAAAGGAGAGTAACGATTCATGTCATATGTTTATCAAACACAAGGTACTTGTTCTAAACAAATCACGATAGAATTAGATGATAACATCATTAAAAAAGTCGAGTTTCTCGGTGGTTGTAATGGCAATTTAAATGGTATTTCCAGCTTAGTGGTAGGAATGCCGATTGAGCAAGTAATAGAAAGATTCGCTGGTACAACTTGCGGTCCTCGTAGCACATCTTGTCCAGATCAATTGGCCATTGCATTAAAAGAAGCTTACGAAGCAAGTAAAACAAAATAAATAAATGCGATTCAAAGCAAGGCTGTTCACAATCAATGTGGCAGCCTTGTTTTTATATCAGCAGCTGTTACAAAATGCCGATCTGCGTTGTTACTCCTGCGAGCACTCGCTCAACGTACTACACCTACGCCCTTGCTCGCGTTCTCGTCGTTCCTAGCATCTGGGCATCTTGTAACAGTTACTTGAATTTTTATGGTTGTGTGTGTTTTGAAACACACTTTATCATGTGCAAGTTCATAAAAAATTATTGACATTAATAATCATTCTTAATAAAATAAGGACTACATCTTCGACTTCGAAAATAAATTGGGTATAAAGCCTTTCATTTATAACATTGTTAAATGAGTAAGTGGGTGAAAAAATGACATTAGATAAAGTCCTGCGTGGACAGCATGTTAAGATTGTTGCAATCCCTGATGAACAAGTAAGGGCGCAAGCAATTCGGTTTGGCATTTCTATTGGTTCTACAGTAGAGTGCGCTGAAAAAATAATCGGCGGACCGATTGTATTAGTCCGGGGAAAACAAGAAATTGCGATTGGTAGGGAATTATCAAAGCGAATCAAGATTGAGCTGGTATAAAAGCTGTCAAGTGACAAAGAGGTGATGGTATGGGATGTAATAGTGAAGCTCAGAATGTTGAAATCTCTAAGTATGCAAAAAAAATTGTTTTAGTAGGAAATCCAAATGTTGGTAAATCAGTATTTTTTAATGCCTTAACTGGCATTTATGTAGATGTTTCTAATTTTCCAGGAACGACTGTTGATATTTCGCATGGAAAATTTGGTAATGATATTGTTCTTGATACGCCAGGGGTGTATGGGATATCTTCGTTTAATGACGAAGAAAAGGTAGCGCGCGACGTTATTTTAGCAGCAGATAGGATTGTGAATGTTGTCGATGCTGTTCACTTGGAACGAGATTTATTTTTAACGATGCAAGTCATTCATACGGGGATACCTACCTTGGTTGTATTGAATATGATGGATGATGCCAAAGCACAAGGGGTTAAAATTGATTTAAAACTATTGGAGCAAGCACTTGGTGTGCCTGTTGTGCCAGCGGTCGCGGTGAAAGGAATTGGTGTTGATAAGGTAAAGGCTAAATTATATGAAGCGCGGATCGGTAAGGTAACACCAAGTGTGCAGGTAGAGGTAGAGCCGTTTATCACGGCTACTTGCCTGCAAGCGGATGCCCTTTTAATTGCTGAGGGTGATCATCATGTCGCTAAAAGACATAGGGTAAAACCGGGCAAGATGCGTGAATACATTTATCAAGCTCGGCGAGAACAGGTAAATCAGGTGGTAGCAGAGGTAGTTAGTTATACAGCGAGTGGAGCTAACTTTTCCACGAAAATTGGCAGAGCTATGCTAAGGCCTGTCACTGGTGCAGTTATTTTTATGGCTGCATTAACACTGATGTATTATGTGATTGGGGTCTTTGTGGCGCAAGATGTTGTTGATATCACCGAAAAGCAGATGATGAAGGGCGTCTATGAACCTTTTGTTCGCTTTATGATTGGGCAGTTTATTCCAGGAAAATCAATATTAGGTGCATATTTGATTGGTGAATTTGGTATTTTAACGATGACGGTTACATATGTATTTGGATTATTATTGCCATTGGTGTTGGGGTTTTATTTTATTCTTTCCATTATGGAGGACTCTGGTTATTTACCACGACTGGCAACTTTGGTTGACCGTTTTATGAATATGGTTGGCTTAAATGGTCGAGCAGTTATTCCCATGATTCTTGGTTTTGGTTGTGTTACGATGGCAACCATTTCAACAAGGTTACTTGGCTCTGAACGTGAACGTACCATAGCGGTATCTCTGCTCGGCTTAGCGATACCCTGCTCGGCGCAATTAGGGGTTATTGCTGGACTGCTTGCTGGTATTGGCAGCCAATATATTGTGTTATATTTATTAGTCATGCTGATTACGTTAGGCTTGGTTGGCAAGGTATTGCACAGCGTATTGCCAGGCAAGACGACGGATTTGTTGATTGATTTACCACCGATCCGTTTGCCTCGCATTGGTAATGTGACAACAAAGATGGTTACCAAATCTTATGCTTTTATCAAAGAGGCAACACCGATTTTTGCCTTGGGCGCCTTGATTGTCACAACGTTACAAGTGACTAACTCACTGTATTATATTCAAGACTGGCTAGCACCCTTGACGACAGGTGTATTAAAGCTGCCACGGGAGACGGCAAATGTGTTTATAATGGGACTGATTCGCCGTGATTTTGGCGCAGCAGGGCTTACGGGGATGAATCTTGACCCAGCACAGCTGATTGTCGCATTGATTACGATTACATTGTTTGTCCCTTGTATTGCATCGGTTATTGTCATGTTCAAAGAGCGTGGCAAGCTAGAAGGGCTGTTGATTTGGTTTGGTTCTTGGGTAGCGGCATTTACCATTGGTGGTATTGTTGCACAATTGGTGATATGATGAGAAAAAACGATGCACTTCAATGCTCGCAATGTGGCAATATTATTACAGATAAAACAACGATTCGTTGTCCAAGGTGCAATA
>JARBTT010000081.1 GCA_029240055.1 Anaerosinus sp. | reverse complement strand
TGAGCTACCAAGGCATAATGGCGACCCGGATGGGACTCGAACCCACGACCTCCGCCGTGACAGGGCGGCATTCTAACCAACTAAACTACCAGGCCATATATGGTGGGCGATGACAGGATCGAACTGCCGACATCCTGCTTGTAAGGCAGGCGCTCTCCCAGCTGAGCTAATCGCCCATATAAGAAATGAGATAAATGGTGACCCGTACGAGATTCGAACTCGTGAAGCCGCCGTGAAAGGGCGGTGTCTTAACCGCTTGACCAACGGGCCACATTGTAATAAGCAATCGTCTGCTTACGTCACTTGATTAGTATACACAACATCATTCTATTTTGCAATAGTTTATTTTATTATTTTTTCATCAAATAAAGACAACTATTACATAAACAGAAAAACCCTGCGAAAAAATCGCAAGGTCTCAAAGGGTAAACAAATTAGAAATAATTATAGAAATTCACGAGAAAACTCCACACTCGTTTTACTTTTAAATTAGTACGAAGATAGGCAGGCGAGAAGTGCTTATTGCCTGCCCGCATCCTATCTGTCCTAGTTTGTCGACATCACTTGTAGCTAGGTTCAAATCCATCATATTCAAAATAACCAACTTGAACCGTTTCTTTAAACCAATAACCTGATTTTTTCATTCTTCTATTTCGATTATCGTCCAGATCTATTTCCACGTAACCATATCTATTTTTGAACGCATTATACGGGGAAACATTATCAGTAAAGTTCCACATCAAATACCCTTTACAGTTACTTCCTTCACCGATTGCTCTTAATAACCAATGTAAATGATCCGCAACGAAGTCAATGCGATAATCATCTTGAATGATGTTATTTTCGTCTTTATGCTGACATTCTCCCTCTACACCCATACCATTTTCGGTTACTAGCCATGGTAGATTATTGTATTCTTGCTTTAGGATCATGGCAAAATCATAGAGACCCTTGGCGTATATTTCCCATCCACGAAATGGATTCATTTTTTTACCTTGTAGTTCATACTCATCATAATAATATCGCGGATTAAATTTCACATTAGGATTCCAACCAGCATTTCTTGCCTTAACCCGATTAGGACGATAATAATTTAAGCCCATTATATCAATTTTATTTTTTTTGATAATCGCTAGCTCTTCATCGGTAACGGAAATCATGCAGTCATGCTCTTTGAGTATCGAAAAATATTCTTTTGGAAACTCACCTTTGATACATGGATCCATATATATTTTATTAAAAAACAGATCATACATGTCCGCCGCATGAACATCATCAGCAGATTGCGAACGTGGATAGCTTGGTGCAGCATTAATAATAATGCCGATTTTCCCGCCCAAACTCTTACCATACTCTTTTTCATGATATACCTTTACCGCTTTCGCCGTTGCCAACACTTTGTTATAATTCCACTGCATTGCTTCCTTGGTATCACTTTTATAAGGATACCAGACGCCTTCCATAATCGCTAATTCAGGAAATACGATTGGTTCATTAAACGTAAACCAATATTTAACCCGATCACCAAGCAGTTTAAAGGCTGCTTCGGCATATTTCACGTAGAAGTCGACAACCTCTTTCGAATTCCAACCACCATACTTTTCAAACAACTGCTTGGGTAGTTCCCAGTGCTCTAGGCAAATGATTGGTTCAACGCCATTTTTAATTAATTCGTCAACTACATTACTATAAAAAGTCGCCGCCTCTTCATTGACTTCACTAGTTTCATAATTCTTGATAAATCTAGACCAATCAATAGAAGTTCGATAGGCTTTCATACCCATTTTCTTCATTAATGCACAATCTTCTTTATAACGATGATAGAAATCCGTTGCAATCGTCGGCCCATACCCTTGATGCCATCTTTCTGGATTGGTCTTATAGGCGGCATCAATCAAAGATTCCTGCCCTGCTGCTTTGCCAGCCCAACCTTCGGTCTGCCAAGCAGCCGCTGAAGCCCCCATCATAAAATCTTTAGGCAAATAGTATTTCATTGTCATGATCTCCTTTTTCAAAAATGTCTACATTTAGAAACAATCGATTATAAACTAAAGTTTATAATCGATTGTTTTGGTTACTTCTTATACATTAACATCATTTCTTCAATTAAGTCTTTTGCCAAAATAGCAGTCATCAAATGATCCTGCGCATGGATCAATAGCAAATTTATCTCTTGCTTCTCACCACGAGCCTCAGCCTGCAACAATTCTGTCTGAATATGATGAGCTTCCACCAGTTCTGTTTTAGCCTTAGCCATACTTTTTTCTGCTTCATCACTGTTACCCTCACGGGCAAATCTTAACGCTTCCAGCGCATGGCTGCGAGCATCACCTGCATGCATGATTATCGTAAAAACAATTTGCTCACTATTCATCATCATTGCCTCCTAAAAAATTCAACCGTTATTGCATGGCATAGGCCTGAGCAAGAACTTTCTTCCCGTCTACCATACCATAACTTACCGAATCGATTACTGCTGAAGTTTTCCCCTTCGCCGCAGCAATCTCACCAATACTCTTTGCTTTGTACCTGATTTGCGGGCCTATCAGCACTACATCATATTGATCGATATATTCCTCTAACTGATCAACCGAGCAGGCAAAGATCTCGTCATTGCCACCAATGGCTTCACTTTCTTTTTGCATCTTGGTTACTAACAAACTTGTTGACATGCCAGCTGAGCAAACTAATATAATATTCATCATTGATTCCCCTCTTTTATATAAAATTGATTACAAAAATCCACAAATTTCACTTACTATTTATCCCAGCCTCATTCCCCCGATAGCCTCAAGTTTCAATAACTGTTTAGATACAAATAGCATTTTTTAGTTAGCTATATTATTTTAGAAGTGGAAGTCTAGTTGCGTACGAATTAATTTTCTTTTTTCATCTTTATCTAAGACTGGTGATGTACCACCAGTACCATAACCATAATTGTAGTTACCAGTACTAGTGCCTGAAATATTCAATTTTTGGTCAGAGTAGAAGGTTTCCCATTGTACATTTTTATATGGCACATAAGTAACACCAAAGATCACGCCTTTCATATCTGTAGGTAAGGAACCCCATTCATCATCATGTGAAGCATCGCCATATTTACCAAATTTCACGTAACGTATATAAGCACCAAACGAACCAACTTTATTTAAATCTGTTCCCTTATAATCTAATCTATATTCTTGACTGTTATCTTCACTATCCGCATTTGTCTTTGCATAGGTTGCGGTAAGTGTTAAATTTTGATTAAGTTTAGTTCTCAAATCTACAGAACCCCAGCGATCCATTTTTTGTTTATCTTTATCGTCGTTACCAGCAAGCACCACATTGGTTTCTAAATTTCTTCCTATTTTTCCGACAAAATTTAACCCTTTGATATTTGCCGATTGGGAATCATCTCCGCCATCTGCCATACTCATTAAATTGCCTTGGCTCGGTCTTAAACTAAAGATACTGCCTTTCCAATCAGGTGCAAAATTGTAATCAAGTTGAACCCCATCAGCAGCATGACCAAAAGCAACATTTTGGAAGCCATAGCCCCACCATTTTTTCCCCATCGTTACGCCAGTCTGTCCACTTTTTCCTTCGACCCAAATTCTCTGGAAGGTACCATCTTGGTCGTCAGTAGCTTTACCCTCTCTCCAATATTGTCCGTTTGCCGTATATCCTTTGCGTGTTTCACTTTGGAAATGGGCATCCCATTGATCGTCAACTTTCATTTTCCCTTCTAAATTCATATAAAAATGTTTATTTACAGCAGTGCTAAGGTTGTCAGTTGTATCGCTATCATATTTTGCCCGCACAAAACCACTGAGCATTACATTATCGACTCTTTTATCCAATTTATCATATTTATCATTTAATTTATTTAATTCCGAGGAATACTCTGCTTCCAATTTTTTAATCAAAGCTTGATCTGTGGCATTGGCTTTTTCCATTTTTGTAACAGCTCTGCCAACAATGATCGCCATTTCATAGCGGCTTAAAATATGATCACCTTTATAGGTTCCGTCTGTATAGCCTTCAATGATACCGTCTTTTGCCAATTGGTTTACAGCACCATAACTCCAATGATTTTCAGGGACGTCAGAAAAAATACTATCAGCAAACGCTGTACCAGTAATGCCTAACGAAAATGTTAATGCTAAAAGCGTACTTAAACTTTTTTTCATTTTTTATCTCTCCTTAATATTCAACCATTTATTTTTTATTCTACATGCACCATTTGTACTTTAAGCATGAAACCCTTGTGATGGTGTAATTTTAGTTTCTTCTGTTGCAATATTTTCTTCCTTAGCTTTTGCTTTATCCCACATTCTAAAGAACGGATAGTACATAACAGCAGAGATCGCAAAACAGCCTAATTGTAATACAGCTGCTTTAATATCACCAGTATCAAGAAAAGCATTAATGATCGCTGGCGTCGTCCATGGTGCAATGGCAAACATCTTATCTACCAAACCAGCATCCATAACGAAATAGGCAACCGTTGCTGTTATGAGCGGCGTAAAGATAAATGGAATCATGATCACAGGATTCATTACAATCGGCATACCAAAAAGAATCGGTTCATTGATATTGAATAAAGAAGGGATAATCGCTGATTTACCAAGTACTTTGAGCTGTCTGGATTTGCTAGCCATCAGTAGCATAAATGCCAACGCCAAAGTTGCTCCAGACCCACCAATCAAAGCATACACATCCCACAACTGATTACAAACAATGTTAGGTAGAGCCTCCCCAGCAGCTTTAGCAGCAGCATTTTGTTCCGCCAATGCAAACCATACTGGACTCATGATGCCTTGTACCAATGCTGCTCCATGGATACCAACGCACCACAATAATTGAGCAAAAAGAATACAAAGTAAAAAGGCTGGTAAACTACCACCCATACTCAGAATTGGCGCAGCAAGAATTTTATAGATAACATCTTGTATATTTGTTTGACTTGACAATAAGATAGCATTGATAAACCAAACAATAGCAACTGAAAAAAATCCAGGGAGCAATGCTGTGAAAGAACGAGCTACTGCCGGTGGTACACCTTCAGGTAGTTTGAAAACTAATTTATTTCTAATCATATATCTTTGTATTTCCACGACAAAAATTGCTGATAGCATCGCAACAAACAAACCTTTGCTGCCCATCCAAGCCGATGTAATATTACCATCCTTGGTAAAAGGTGTAGCTAACATAAAAGCAGCAACACTAAATAAAGAATTTGCCAACGGATCCATTTTATAAGAATTCGCCAATGAGTAAGCAACTGAAAATGCTGCCATCAATCCCATTAGCCCCATTGTGGCATTGTTAACTGAGGTTAGATTTCCGACATAAGGTTTTACCATATCTGCTAATACTGGAATAGGAGGAAAAGCTAAAATAAGGAACAATGATCCAATCAATAATAAAGGTATAAGGGCTACGATACCATCTCTAATTGCTTTTAAATGCCTTTGCTCTCCAATGCGTGAAGCAATCGGCATATAGCTTTCTTCAAGCCACTTAATAATTCCGTCCATAAAATAACGCTCCTTTTCTTTTTCTTTGTTACTATTTCATTAACAACACCTATTGAGCTTAACCTATCGCCAACTTTCCCCCTTTCCTTATTACTTTACTGTTACGCAACTAAATATTTGCAAGAAGCATGCCAATACACATAGCAGTGTCCAAATTATTTGAAAAGCCTGATAATTCAACAGTTGTCCTTTTCTATTTTATGTAAAAAACCTCTTTACATAAACGTGTATTGTTGTGTATTGCTATTTGTATTGTAAAATCTCTATCAGATTACAACAGCTGAAAGTTCACAGTATCTCTCCAATAAAAAATCAACTACTCGAACCAAAATACAAAAGGCAGAAATCCTTAGCTATTCGCTTGGATTTCTGCCTCTTTTACATTATTTTGTATTTATATTTATAATGCTTTCGTATCTTTCTCACGATTCACATTGTTTTCCCGCTGTTTTTCATACATCAAAATCATTTCTTGAATCAAATCTTGGGCTAAAATCGTATTCATTAAATGGTCTTGAGCATGAATCAGTACCAAGCTCAACTCCGTTTTATGCCCGCCCGCTTCTTGTTGAAGGAGTAGGCTTTGGCAATGATGTGCTTCAATGATTTCTTGTTTCGCCTTGTTTACTAGCTCTTTTGCTTTAAAAAAATCGTCTTCTCTTGCCAGCCGTAACGCCTCAAAATAATAGCTACGGGCGTTACCTGCATACAAAATAATTTTAAACGCAACCTGTTCGAGATCCATTACTATCCCTTCTTTCGTGTCTAGTTCATCTATTACAATAAATCTAATGCTTGATCCAAGACCTTTTTACCATTCATCATGCCATAACTCATCAAATCTATCACAGCATATTTTTTATTTCTAGGCTCAGTTAGCTCAGCAACCTCGTGTTCCCGATAACGAAGCTGAGGGCCAATCAATACCACATCAAACTGATCTATACGACCTTCTAATTCATCAATAGAACAGGCTAAAATATGAAGCTCTTTTAAACCTCGATTTTCACCCTCGGCTATCATTTTACGGACTAAGAGACTGGTAGACATACCTGACGAACATACTAAAATGATATTCATAAGCAGCTCCCTTTCCAAGCCTAATTTTTAAAATAATCCTACGAGGTAGTACCTAAAGTTATAGTTTCTTTTTCATTACTATCGACTATACTTTCACCACTATTACTACTTTCTCCTCCTTGTTCTTCAAGTACTTTAGCATTGTCTAGTGTCTTTAAAAACGGATAGTAAAGTAATATTGCAACGATGAAATTGACAAACTGCAACACACTTGCCTTCCAATCACCCGTTACCAAAAAACCACTAAAAAGTGCTGGGGTGGTCCAAGGAACGTAAGCGTAGGGACGATCAACTAGTCCAGTAGCGAGGGCAAAATAAGTAATCAGAGAGCAAATGACTGGGGCTAAGATGAACGGAATCCACATAATTGGATTCATAACAATCGGCATGCCAAATATAATAATTTCATTAACATTAAAGATAGCTGGCCAAATCGCCATTTTTCCTAAAGCTTTCAATTGTTTTGACTTCACCATAGTAACTAAGAGTACCGCCAAAGCCAACGTAGTCCCTGATCCACCAATGAGTACAAACGTTTCAACAAATTGCTGCGAAAAAACATTGGGAATCATTTCTCCGGCGGCTTTAGCTACAGCATTTTGCTGACTAAACGTCATCCAAATCGGCCTCATGATACCATCAACCAAGGCAGTCCCATGCAGTCCAAAACACCACAACACTTGTCCTACAAAAATCGCAATAAGCGTTACAAAGATATTCCCCCCCAAATAAAGTAGAGGAATCGTAACAATTTGGTTAATCGCACCATAAATTGACAACCCCGTGGTCTTTAACAAGATACAATTGATCAACCATACCATCACTACGATAACAAACCCAGGGATCAATGCTACAAAAGAACGGGAAACCGCCGGAGGAACTCCCTCAGGCATGTTGATGACAATATTTTTTTTTATCATTATTTTTTGCATTTCTACCACTAGAAATGCCAAGATAACTGCAACGAACAATCCCTTACTGCCCAGTAACTCCAGATTAATACTACCCGATTTTGTCAACGTAGCTAGGAGAAACACTGAAACACTAAAACTCCCAGCCGCTACTGTATCCAACTTATAAGAATTTGCTAAAGAATACGCAGTGGAAAAAGCGACGATCAGCGCCAAAATATTAAACGTAGCATTCACCACTGTCAGCAAACTATCCACATAAGGTGCTACGAAATCTGCCAAAACTGGAATTGGTGGAAACGCCATAATCAAGAAAAATGAGCCAATCAATAATAAAGGAATCATTGCAACGATCCCATCACGTAATGCTTTTAGGTGCCGCTGTTGCCCAACCTTACTTGCAATTGGCATAAAGTACTTTTCTAACCAGCGAATCAATCCTTTCATGTAAAATCGCTCCTTTTACCATGAACTTGCTTACGCCTCATTAAAAAGTTTTCAATAAATTTTAAAGACGATACATTAGTTTTATCACATTTTCATGTTCTTGCGTTGCTAGCTTTATACCAAAGCTTTTTTCTAACGACTGCAAAGAAATTGCTACCGCCTCACAGCTTTCACCATATTGATCTTGATTAATAGCTTTACTCTGCCGAGAATAATCAATAGCCTCACCATGAATTAATTTTTCGACAACACAAGCCAAATGCATAATTAATCCGATACCAGCCTCTTCACTAAGCATCATATTTCTTTGTTTCAATTCTGCATAAAAATCATTCCAAGCTCGCATAAACTGATCGCCATCAATCGTAAGGTTTTCATTAATTACCTCTTGCATAAACTGTAATTTATCTAAGACAAGTTCGGTTACACGTGTTTCACTCACTGCCTCTGGAAATAACAGTCCTACATCACCTTCGATTAACTGTTTTGTTGAGATATATTTGATGGTTGGATCTTGTGGTTTCAGGCTACTGACTACCGCAATCAGATTTTTTTCTTGTTTTACTTTGATTAAGGTACGCTGAAAACTTTCCATACTACTAATCTCAATTGGAATAACATCAATTTTTTTGCCTTTTTCACATAATAGTTTTTCAAGCATATTTTTTAATTTAATCGCTGTACCTTGCCCAGTAATGCAAGCTGTAACGATCACATTGTCCTTCAACTGATCGTGAAATACATTGCCATGCATCCGTCCAAGATAAGGGCTTAAATTAGTCACAGCATAATAGATCTCAGCTAGCGAGATTCGCATCAAAGACTTACGCGAGGCCTCCAGCACCATTGGCGTACTCACCATTTCTACAGTCTTGATCGGTATCGAGGTGCGTTCATAAATCATATCACCAAACATGACCAAGGACCCCATATCAACCAGCATAATGACTCCATTTCCCTCATTATGCAATTCTACTAGCTTAGTAATTTCCTCCAAGGCAGTTTCCGTCTTTTGATCTAGTGGCATATCATAACCCACCACATGTTTTTCCCCCAACAGCCGATTTACTACATCTGCCATAGAGCTTGCTGTACTAGCACCATGCATGGCGACAATAACCCCAACCCTGCCTGTATTTGCCTTTTCGATATAATCATCAAAAGCAAGAAACATCGTAATAAAACCACTTTCCTCTACAGGTACCGTTAGGTCGAAATATTTTTGTATCAGCACACTAAAATGCTCCGCCACAGCATATTCTCTCGCATATAATTTCTGTGTCTCAGCAAGGTAAGGATTCACGATTTCCCGCCCTTCACGAATACGCTCTAACGAGCTAGAAAGATGGATGCTCATCCCAAATAAGATGTTGTCATCGTATTGGCGCTCCAGTTTCTCTCCAGCATATCGCAAAAACGCTTGCGTAACTTCGACGATCTTCCTGTCTACGATTTTATATAGTTCTTCGAGATTTCCTTGGCGAAACTTAACCATATACTTTTTGACATATGTTTCAATATCCATCGCCATAATCAGCTGAATATCCGCCTCGCTCATGCCTTTTGCTTTCAGGTCCATCATTTTTTCTTCTAATGCTTCATAGATATTGGTTGTATTTTTACCTTCTACAGCAAAGCACGCCTCCTCTGAAGCATGGAAAACAATTTCATCGGTTACCCCAAGCTTATCAAGTTCACCGCGATGTTCCTTGTATTTTACAAAGCCACGCCTAATATACTCAGGCAAATCTTCACTACACACCTTCAGCATTTTATCTTTGCTTCCCACATATTCCAAAAATGCTTTGGCACAGCTAAGCTTAATATCATTTTTTAATTGACCAATATTATTCGTACAATCATAAAGCAAAAATGCCTTTAACGAATTCGGCGAAATCCCAATTGGCACTTTTAAGTATTGTGCCTCCCTTTGGAAAAAACACTTAATTAATTCCCATCGTTCGTTCATCGTCCGCTCTCTAATCGGCGGTAATTTAATAATCATTGGAATCCTGCGCGTAAATGTCCGAAGTAAAGTAGAATCCGTATTTTCCGTTGTCGCACAAATAATGAGCACTTCTACCTTTTGATAAGCCTCAATATCACCCATACTGCGAAATGCACCCTTATCGATTAAGTAGAACAGCATTTCCTGTCCCTCTGGCGGCAAACGATGCACTTCATCCAAAAACATAATCCCGTGATTCGCTTTTTCTACCAATCCGCTCCGATCACGCTCTGCTCCCGTATAACTACCTTTTTTCACTCCAAATAATTGCGCTAATAACAATTGAGGATTATGCGCATAATCGGCACAGTTAAAAGTCACAAAAGGAGCATCCGTTTTCAATTGCCCAATGTCTTTGGCATAATGATAAAGGCATTCGGCAAACATCGACTTCCCAACACCAGTTTCGCCGAGAAGTAATGTATGAAGCCCTAACGGTGGATACATCACTGCTGCTTTTGCTTGTTGAACAGCAGTTTTCAAACTTTTATTTGCGCCAATTATGTGATCCATGATACAAGACACATCAGGGCCGCTCCCGCTGCGCTTACTAATACTGTCGCCTATTTTATATAAAACCGGCTTACCTTCGATTTTCTCTAGTCTTCCTGCTTTCACCAGCTCATTTAAATCGCCAGAAGCATTGGATCGTTGAATTCCTAGTTGAGAAGCTACTTCATCTGTGCTTACGCCAGCTCCTAAACACTGTTTGCTACATAACTGTTTTACCATTTCAAAAACATGCTCAATTCGCTTCATCTTTACCTCCGCCTATGACAAAAATAATAACCAGTATTTTCACACTATGTATTTTCACACTATTTAAATTTGGCAAAAAATTCTAAAAACCTGCTTTTATTTCTATTTTTTTAATAAAATAATAGAAATACATGCAAAAGCAAAAAAGTCTATCCTTCAGTCGTTTAGCCATAGGATAGACTTAGTGTTTTTTTATATCATTGCCTCTCGTATTTTTGCTTTTCTACTTCTTATGTATTGGCGAGTCTTTCATCACCAATACAATCCTTAATAAATATCTTTATGATTAAACTCTGCAGATTCCACCCAATCATTGACGTTGTTTAACATATCAATAATATGCTCAAGCTGTTCCGCATGACGTTCTTCTTCCTGCATAAGCTGGTTAAAAATATTTTTAGCAGTTTCTTTCTCGGATTCTGCTTGTAGCTTTTTATATAGTGCTACACTTTCTTTTTCTTTTACTAAAGCCGATCTATACACATCAATTTGTTCACTTCTTAGTTGAGTAATGATTTCAGCGTCTTTATTATCTGAAAAAACATTTTTTACTTTTTCTAAGAAAGGTTCTTCCTCTATTTGTTCAAAAACTTGATCTTTGGCCTGTTTTATAATTTTAAAGTGCCGATGCTCATCATCTGCCAAAGCCAATAATACTTTTTTCAATTCATCATATTGTACTTTTTCAGCCATACCCCGATAATATTCTTCACCCTCAAGTTCCATCTGCAATGCGAAATCAAAAACGTCCATTATGTCATCTCTCCTTATAAATCCGACTATTTATCTTCATTATATGTCCCTCATATTTTTAAAGCAATACTATCTTAGTTAATATTATTAAGTACTACTAATTTTCAAGTTAAAAGTCTTAATTTATACCTTTATCTTCTTCTTAATCTTAAATAAACTTGCTACCTTTTTATAATCTAAACATAATCCACATGTGCAAGCGTTCGCCATATATTTCGCGCGTAGTTTACTTCGAAATAGCAAAATAATAGCACCAGACGGTTTTTTAGATCAGATTGTACGTTATATCTTTTTCATATAAAGTAAAAGACTATTTTAGTATTATACATATCAAATTCAGGTTGATATAATTAGAAACGACTTTGAGAGGTAACCAAAGATCACAATTGATAATAGGAGGGACATCCATTGATTTTCACACGTCAAAGCGGAAATTTTTTTTTTAGTTTGAGTGTCATATTCATGGCACTAGCAATGGCAGGCTGTAGCAAGCAGCAGGCGAATCAGGCTCCTCCACCTGTTAAAGTTAATGCCATGCAGGTAGTCCAGCAGGATACTCCGGTTACATACGAGTTTGTCGGCCAAGTGATAGCGAAAAACGAAGTACAAATTCGCGCAAAAGTGTCCGGTAATATTGTAGAAAAAATGGTAACCGGTGGAGATAATGTCACTCAAGGCCAGCCGTTATTTCATATTGACCGTCGTCAATATGAGGCGGCATTGCTTGAATCGCAGGGGCAATTGGCTCAAGCAGAAGCGGTACTGAGCAATTCCCATCTAGATACTGTAAGGTATCAAACACTTGCTGACCAACAAGCAATCGCCCCGCAAGTACTTGATACTGCACTATCATCGGAAAGACAAAATACTGCTCTAGTAAATACGAACCGGGCACGTACACAGAAGGCTGAAGTCGATTTACAAGATACGTTAATTACAGCTCCTTTTAGCGGTCAAATTGACGTAAACGACTTAAGTATTGGCAGTTTTGTTCAGGCTGGCCAAACGGTAATCGCCACCCTATCCTCAATTGATCCGATCTTTATCCAATTTAGTATGAGCGAAAACGAGTACCTGCATTTTAGCAAACTTGGACGTGGTACTTCTCCAGCAGAATGGGGGAACAATCTAAAGCTGATTCTTAGTGACGGAACCCAGTATCCGCTTGCAGGACATATTGAACAGGTGGATCGCGGCATGACGCAAGACACCGCGACACTCACGATGAAGGCAGCTTTTGATAACCCCCAAGGGTTGCTTATGTCTGGCATGTTCGCCCGTGTTGTGGCGCAAGGTGAACTGCGCCCTGGGGCTTTGTTGATTCCGCAGCGGGCCGTACAGCAACTGCTAGGCAAGACTTTTGTTACCATTGTTGGGGAGGACAATAAGGCTGAGACGCGACCGGTAAAATTAGGACCGCGTGTTAACAATTTGTGTGTGGTAGAGGAAGGGTTAACAACAACTGATCGTATCGTAGTGGAGGGCTTTGCCAAGACCCCGTCAGGAACACTCCTAAGTGTAGAAATGATAGACCCCAATGAACTGCAACCTGCAGCTAAGAATTAGGAGGGGCTGTCTATGTCTAATTTTTTTATCAAACATCCGATTTTCGCCATAGTATTATCCATAATTATCACTCTGGTCGGTTTGATTTCCGCTTTCAATGTGCCAATTGACCGATATCCCCAGATTACTCCACCACACGTTAGCGTCGACACCACCTATCGCGGGGCCAATTCTCAGGTATTGGAAAAAACCGTTGCTCAAGTCCTCGAACAACAGATTAATGGTATCGAAAATATGGCATCGATGTTATCAACCAGTGCTGATTCAGGTGCTTACCAACTGGATATCCAGTTTGAATTAGGAAAAGACGTGGATTTAGCGGTTGTGCAAACGCAAAACCGGGTGGCTCAAGCTAATCCTTCGCTACCGCAATCGGTTTTGCAGGCTGGCATCACCGCCCACAAGGTGTCATCGGACTTTGCTCTGATCTTTGCGTTATGGTCACCTAACGGAACCTATGACAGTACCTTTATGAAAAACTACGGTGATATCAATATTATTGAAGATCTTAAACGTATCAAAGGGGTGGGCAATATCAGCGAGTATGGTGCCGATTTCGGCATGCGGATATGGCTAAAACCTGACAAAATGGCTCGTCTCGGCATTACCGCAGGCGATATTTCCAAGGCGATCAACGAGCAAAACGTCCAAGCGCCAGCCGGAACTATCGGCCAGCGGCCATCACTTAACCAGGAATTTCAATATACCGCGACCGTTCAAGGGCGTTTATCAGAACCGGAGGAATTCGCCAAGATTATTATCCGTTCAAAACCAGATGGATCATTTGTCCGCCTCGGCGATGTCGCCAATGTCGAAATTGGCGGCAGAAACTATGGCTTTTCCTGTGACATTAACGACCATCCCGCAATCTTTTTCATGATTCAGCCCACCACTGATGCCAATCTATTGGAAACAGTGAGCAATTGCAAAAAAATTATTGCGGATGCTACGAAACGGTTTCCCCCTGATATGGATTCCAATATATTTATCGATACGGCTAAATTTGTACGAGAATCGCTGAAAGAAGTGGTAGTAACTTTTTTCCTAGCTTTACTGCTGGTATTGGTGGTAGTATTCATGTTTTTGCAAAGCGTACGGGCCACGTTAATTCCCATGCTGGCCATCCCGGTATCACTGATCGGAACCTTCGGCGCATTTTTGGCGCTGGGTTTTTCCATCAATACCCTAACCATGTTTGCCATGGTGTTGACCATCGGCCTAGTAGTAGATGACGCCATCGTCGTCATTGAAGCGGTGGAACATCATATGCGCTATAACGGACTTAGCCCGCATGATGCCACTATACGAGCGATGAGTGAAGTTTCTGGCCCGGTGGTAGCCATTGCTTTTGTCCTGGCGTCGATCTTTATTCCGGTGGCCTTTTTGGGCGGGATGGTAGGCGTATTATACAAGCAATTTGCCTTAACGATCGCCATTTCCATGGGATTATCAGCCGTAGTGGCCTTATCGCTGACGCCAGCGCTTTGCTCCTTATTGCTTACACCTTATAATCCCCAAGCACATACGGGATTACTTGCCAAGTTTTTCGCCAAATTCAACGACTGGTTTGAAAATATGGTGAGTCGCTACGGTAAAGGGTTGATCCGGGTAATTCAGCGTTCG
>JARBTT010000080.1 GCA_029240055.1 Anaerosinus sp. | reverse complement strand
GGCCTTGCACAATATAAGCATTTAATGCATTCACGCCCGCCGCTAAACAACCGCTTCGTTTGATATTGGCCTTTTCAACAATGAGCACCTTCGTCGCTTTCTGCTCCGCCACCGTAAGAGCGGCAAAACATCCAGCCGTACCGCCACCGATAATTAAAATATCTGTTTCTAGTTTCACGGTTTCTAATTTCATCTATCTAGCTCCCTCCAGCATTGAATATCTTATGCGCGATCTAGTCCCCAACGTTGTCGAATATTTTGTTCTATTTGCCCAAAAATCAACTTATCTACCACCACGCCCAATACGATAATCACAATCATCACTGCCATAACCTGACTGATATCGGCTAAATCGCGCCCGACCATCAATACTTGCCCGAGACCTTTTGTCGCCGACATCATTTCGCCAGCCATCAGAGCTCGCCAAGCAAAAGACCAGCCTTGTTTTAAGCCCGAAACAATTGCAGGCAAACTCGCTGGAAGAATCACATTCCAATAAATTTTAAAACCACTGGCTCCCATTGTCCTTGCCGCTCTGATATAAAGTGGATTGATATTTTTTATTCCAGCTTCGAGGGCAATTGCTACAGCAAACGTCGAGCCAATGGCGATTACAAACATAATGGCACTTTCATTTAGTCCATACCATAAAATCGCAAAAGGCAACCAACAAATACTAGGCAATGTTTGCAAGCCTAAAATCAAAGGACTGGCATTTTCATCCAACCACTTAAATTTGACGATAATAAGTCCAATGATCAAGCCCAATATCACCGATACGAGATATCCCAAAATGATTCGCTTTGCACTTGACAATATGGCAATAACAAGCGTTTGATCAGCAAATAAACTATATAAAGTTTTAAAGACATCAATAGGGGAAGGAAAAACATACGCCTTCCAAAGCCTTAAATACTCTACGCCAAGTTCATACGCCACTTCCCAAATTATCATTAATACTAGGTAAAACAGGATTTTTTTGAATATTCCAGTCATTATCGTATTCAGCTTTTGCAACCTTCTCCACCTCCGTCTTCAGTTCTTGCATAATATTGTTCATCAAATAAGCCAAATCAACATTGCCTGGTTGGCGTGGTCTTGCAACTTGAATCTGAAATTCTTTTTTGATTCCACCAGGATTTGCTGACATAACCACAACACGATCTGCTAATATTGTTGCTTCTTCTACATTATGGGTAACAAATAAAATCGTTTTTTTCGTTTCTAGCCAAATCTGCTGCAACTCAATTTGTAATAACATCTTGGTCTGACTATCCAGTGCGGCAAACGGTTCATCCATAAGAAGCACCTCTGAATCAAAGGTTAGCGCCCGCGCCAGTGCCACGCGCTGTCGCATCCCTCCTGATAATTCATGAATAAAGGCATGTTGGAACTTCGTTAAATGCACCATTTTTAAGTATTTCAGCGCGCGCTCACGCCGCTGTGCTGGCGCTACCCCCGCCATTTTCATACCAAATTCTACGTTGTCGATCACATTGAGCCAAGGAAACAATGCTGCTTCTTGAAACATCACAACGCGGTCTGGCCCAGGCCCCGTTACTTGTTTGCCATTCAGAGTCACCCTACCGGACGTCGCTTCTTCAAGCCCAGCGATGATATTAAGCAACGTAGATTTACCACAACCAGACGGGCCTAGGATACAAATAAATTCGCCCGGCTTAAATTCAATATTTACCCTTGATAATGTTTCGGTATCACTGTGCTTGGTGATAAACCGCTTACTAACATCTTCAACTTTAATACTCATCTTCAACTCCACCTTACTCTATTTCTGGCAAGCCCTTATCTTTTAACACTTTATTTAAGATTTTTAGATTAAACAAAGTGTTTGTATCAGGTTTTTCTTTTAAGAAACCTGCTTTTTGTGATAAATCGACAAAATCAAGCACTGCTTCTTTTTCTGGGTCATTTGTTACGGTTACGCGAGCAAAAGCTGATGTCAATACATCTTCTGCCAATGGTTTTCCAGTAAGCTCCTTAATTTGTGCATTAACAATGCTACTAGCCTCGTTTTGATTTTTTTGGATATACGCAGTTAACTCCACATGTTTCTTTAAAAATTTCTCTACTAAATCTGGATGTTCTTCAATGAATTTTGTTCTAGCAACGACTACTGCGGTACTATATTTGCCTTCGCGCCAAACTTTATCATAATCTAATACCACTTTTGCATTAACTTCTTTTATCAATCTTGCTCCCCAAGGTTCTGGTACCAAAGCTGCATCTATTTCACCTTTATCTAAGAGTGTCTTAATGTCTGGGTTATCCGCTTGCACAATCTCTACTGTACCGCCCTTAGTCGTATCCTTTAACCCCTGCGCTAATAAAAGATAACGCAAGGATAAATCTTGTGTATTACCAAATTGCGGTATGGCAATTTTCTTCCCACTTAATTCTGCTAAATTGTTGATTGTCACATCTTTTCGCGAAACTAAGATTGCCCCAGCATCGGTAGCGCCAGCAATAATCTGAATATCACCCTTTGATTTTGCATAACCACTAATCGCTGGTCCTGGTCCAATATATCCAATATCAACTTCACCAGCAAACAATGCTTCAATTTCGGATGGCCCCGCATTAAAAGCTTTCCACTCTACAGGATTACTTTCGCCTAGTGCTTGTTGGAATTCTCCTTTTGCTTTGCCGACCAAAGCTTGCGAATGCGTAATATTCGGGAAAAATCCAATACGGACTTTGGTATTATCACTACTGGCTTTTTCAGTGCCACAACCGGCTAACACCGCTCCTAACGTAGTAAAGATAAATAATATCACTGCCATTTTTTTTATATTCATGTAAGCCATCTCCTTTATCATTTCCCTCATTTCAGCCTTTTCGGCAATAGAAAAAGACCAAGAAGCACTCTTCTTTAGAAATTTTCTAAGAAAAGTACTTCTTGGCCTTCGGTTTTCCGATCAGCCTTATATGATTTTGTTATATGATACCACCAAAAAAAAGTAGTGTCAATACAAAAAGTATGTGCTGCTTAAAACTGGAAACCAATTACCGATACATTTATTTGTTTCTCTATTTTGCTAATTATTTCGTATTTTTTGTTTTGCCATCGTCAGCTGATACGAAATAATCTTCATTTAAGCCGAAATCTTTTAAGATTTTTAATAAAGTTCCATCTGCTTTCATTTCATTTAATGTCTTATTTACTTCGCCTAAGAATTCCTTATCTTCAAAACGTAACCCAGCGCCAATTTTACCTGCAGCTTCAGCTTCATATGGAGTTAAAACTCTTAAACTTAAACTAGAATCTTGTTTTAAGGTATAGGATGCTACAATACCATCCGTAACACATGCATCAATTTTGCCTGTATTTACTGCCATCATAAGTTCGGATTGGCTGTTAAATATTTTTAAATCTTTTGCTTTTCCTTCATTCAACCATTTTTGTGCTACTTCAAGGAAAGCGGTACCCTTTTGTCCACCAAGGACTTTATCTTTTAAGTCCTCTTTGGTTTGAATCGTAGAATCTTTTTTAACAACAACAGCTTCGCCTTCTTTGTACCAAACATCAGTAAATAAAGCTTTATCAAGGCGTTCTTGTTTGATATACATTGCATCGGTTACCATATCAATACTATTTTTGTTTAATTCAATTAGAAGATTTTCAAAAGGTATTTGTTTCATTTCTACTTTATTAATGCCCAAACGTTTAGAAACTTCATTGATAATCGCCGCATCTACACCGGAAAATTTATTACTCGCCGCATCCATATAAGCAAATGGGGCATCATTCGATGAACCTACTACCAAAACGCCTTTTTCTCTTAAAGCATTTAATTTTGCACTGGCATTCGGATCTTTCTTTGTTGTTTCAGTCGTTGTTTTTGCTGGTTGATCACTAGAACCACAGCCTGTTAGGATCATGGAAAATACAAACATAACAATCGCTAAAAATGTAAAATTTTTTAATACGCTTTTCATAATGAACATCCCCTCTTTTTATTAAAAATAGCTTTATAAAAACGCTGGAAGCTTCTACTATAAAGACCTCTTTTAAAGTTAGTTATCAAACACCCTTCCCTACATTCCGTAAATAGAATTTTAAATAATGAAATTTATTTATTATTTAACTTATATTCAACAAATTTTATAAGATGAGATAGCGGGATACTAATCACTAAATATGCTATCGCCAAATACGTATAGGACTCAATTGTCAAAAAAGTCTGTGATGCAAAATTTTGGGTGCGGAGTAGTAATTCACTTACCGCAACATAGGCGAGCAATGAGGTATCTTTGACCATCATGACTAAATAGTTACCAAGCGATGGTACAATACTGCGCAACGCCTGTGGGATAACGATCCGAAATAGTGCTTGATATTTACCAAATCCCAGAACCAACGCTGCCTCTGTCTGCCCTTTGTCAACAGAAAGTATGGAGGCTCTAATTACCTCTGACATATAGCAACCGTAATTGATACCTAAGCCAAAAATGCCAGCGGTCAATGACGCTATTTGTACGTCGGTTTTTACCCCAAACATACTGGCAATTAGATTAAATAATAACGGTACTACATAATAAATATATACCAGTTGTACCAATAGTGGTGTCCCACGAATCAATTCTAAAAAAACGTAGAGGAAACCTCTGATGATTTTGATATTAGAAAGCCTGCCTATCGCAATAACCATCCCTAGAATCGTTGCCAACAGAAAGCCAAAGATCGTTGCTTGAATAACGACACTAAATCCCTGAATAAGAGAAGGAACTAAAAATTCCGCTGCTTTGGCAAACTGTAGTTGACTGAAAGCATTCATTGTATACCCCTCCCTTATAAAACTCTTGCAAGAAATTCTTTCGTTCTTTGATTTTCTGGCTGATTAAATATTTTTTCTGGAGTGCCTTCCTCCACAACATATCCTTTATCCATAAACACAACTCGATCGGCAACATCTCTTGCGAAGCCCATTTCATGCGTTACTACAACCATTGTCATTCCGTCAGCGGCCAATTGCTTCATAACCTCTAAAACATCGCCAACCAACTCCGGGTCAAGTGCTGAAGTCGGCTCATCAAACAATAGCATTTTCGGCTGCATTGCTAAAGCCCGTGCAATGGCAACACGTTGCTGCTGCCCACCTGAAAGAGTTGAAGGATAAACATTTGCTTTGTCGGCTAAGCCAACCTTTCTTAGCAAATCCATTGCTAATTCCTCAGCATCCTCTTTTTTCATCTTTTTGATATTGATTGGTGCATACGTTATATTTTTCAACACGGTAAACATTGGAAACAAGTTGAACTTTTGAAATACCATTCCAACTTCTTGCCTAAGCTTTTTACTATCTAGATCAGCATCCAGAATAGTTCCGTTATAATACATTTTCCCACTGGTCGGAACTTCAAGAAGATTTAAACAACGAAGAAATGTACTTTTCCCTGAACCGGATGGACCAATAATACAAACAACCTCTCCGTCCTCGATATACATACTGATGCTTTTTAGCACTTCCAAATCGCCGAACTTTTTCTCCAACTCAAATATGTTAAACATTGTTTACGCCTCCTGTCTTCCGTTTAAAGAACCTTAACCAGCATCTTTGCTTTCATCATAAAAAAAGATGCTAAACGACATAAGATATTTCTATCCTATCCATTTAGCATCTTTGCTCAGCCTATTTTTTTAACAGTTTATCTGTTTTCTTTGCTTATTGGTGATAGCTTTATGATAACAGAGTCCACGCACACTGTCTATAGGTATATTTAACAGTAAAGAGCCCAGACCTTTGTGCAAATTGTATAATCAAAATCTGATATTTCAACTATTTCCTACTAACTATGAAGAAATCTAACTATTTATATTGCCAATGGCAAATTTTCTTCTCCAAAATATCAATGATACCAAACAAGATCATTCCAATCATACTGAGTACAACGATTCCCGAATACATCTCTAAGTAATTGACCCGTAGCCATGCATCCATAATGAAATATCCCATGCCATATTGGGTACCAAAAGTTTCTGTGAAAAATAGCACGGAAATCGAAGTAGCCATCGCTACACGAATAGAACTAAGAAACTTCGGCATCGAAGCCGCTAACAGGATTTCACAAAAAACATCCCAAAAACTAGCCCCCAATGAATATAAAGGATAATAAGTTTCCTTTGGTATACTTTTCACGCCATCCCGTACTGACACAATCACTTGAAATACAATAATCAGGAAAATCATCAACACTTTTGCCAGTTCACCGAGTCCACAAAGCAGCATAAGTATCGGCAATAAAGCAATTTTAGGAATCGGATAGGTCAAATATACGAGTGGCGCTAAGATCCGGTCACATTTCGGAAAATACCCCATACACATGCCAATCGGTACCCCAACGATAATCGCAAATGTAAGTCCAGCAACCATACGCCCTAAACTATAGAAGCCATGAATTGCGATATATTTCATGAAAATATCAACTAAATTTTCAAGCACAAGGAATGGCGAAGGAACAATTGGTAAATGAATGATTCTTGCCATGACATACCACCCTGCAAGGAAAATGCAAAGTCCTAAAACATACCATAGGAAAGTTCGTTTTTCTAACAATTTGACCAATCCTCTTTAATAAAATTTCGTAGCTGTAAGCTCAACTCAAAAAATTCTCGTTTATTGCGAATATCGATTTCACCAAACAGTGGATTATCAATAATCTTACTGATTCTCCCCGGCTCTGTAGATAAAATAACAATTTTCTGCCCTAAGTAAACCGCTTCCTCTACATAGTGGGTCACTAAAACGGTAGAAACCGCATGCTTTTTCCAGACCTCTAAAAATAAATCTTGAATTTCTTCCCGTGTAATCGCATCTAAAGCAGAAAAAGGTTCATCCATGAGTAGTAAATCTGGCTTTAGTAAAAATGCGCGCGCTAAACTTACGCGTTGTTGCTGACCACCACTCAGTTCGCCCGGATAGCGCTGCCCTAAACCATCAATGCCTAGCTGTTTCATAATAAAATCAACAGAATTCTTATCTATTTTTGCTTGTTTATTTTTTATCTTTAGCCCTAAGCAAATATTTTCATAAACATTTTTCCAAGGTAATAAGCCATAATTCTGCGGAATAAAACCAATTTTCTGCCGTGTTGGCGAAACTGCCTGACCATCAATTTCTACGGTTCCCGTAAAATTGGTAATAATGCCCGCCATGACCTTCAACAAGGTGGATTTTCCAGATCCAGATGGACCAATAAGCGCACAAGTCCCTCCCATCGGCATCGATAAATGAATATCTTTTAATGCCGTATAGGTTTCCTGAGAAGATTGATATACGACTGATAAATCTTTTATTTCAATCATCGTACATCTACTTAACAAAACGATCAAGAACTAGGTCTTGATACGAATAGATTTTTTTAATTAGATTTTTCTCTTTTAACCAACTGATGCAATCATTTACATCTTTTTCTGCTGGAATTGTAGCTTTTTTATATTTTGGTAATACCAAAGAGTCTTTGACAGAGGGAGGGAATCCGCCCTTTTCAATCAATAAATCAATATAATTTTCTTGTGGTTCTTTTTCTAAATAGGCAATTGCCTTATTATATGCCCGATACATAGCTTGCAATTCTTGTTCTTTTTCCGTTGCCGCTTGATTCGTAAACATCATTACCCCAGGATTGATGTCCAATTGATCAGAGCTATTTATGAGTCTAGCACCATTGCTAATCGCGATACTCGCCATTGGTTCAGGTAAAGTCACCGCGGCAACTTTATCATTTTGTAACATTTCTAGACGAGTAGGAATTTGCGGAATAACCACTTTGTTCAAATCTGTATCGCTCATACTCGCTTCAGTTAAAATTTTATCGGTTACATACTCGATAATTGTGTTTTTAGAAATAGCAACATCTTTGCCCTTTAAGTCAGCAACACTCGTTGCCGACTCATTCTTGCCAGCAACTAATTTATAACTACCACTTGTCAAAGAAGTAATTTTAACATCAAAACCACCTTCTTTGGCAAACGCTACCGCTAGCATATCTGAAATTGCACCATCTAGATTACCACTCTGCAATGCACTATCCCGATCCATTGCGCTCTTAAATGGTTTTAAGGTAACATTGACTTTTTCTTCTTTAAAATACCCCTTTTCCTGGGCAATAATAAATGGAATCGAATCAACATCTGGCATCACACCAATCGTTAATTCTTGCATTTTTTCCACTTTAGGTGCACTTTTTTCCCCGCATCCACTTAAAGCAAACATCATAACTCCCATAAGCACGACTGCTAGAAATTTTTTCATACAATATATCCTCCGTTTTCCCATGAATTTTTATATAAAAATTTTTCATTCTAATTATTTATCATACACCAAAACCAGTCACTTGCCAATTATCACTACGATATGACAAAAAAATGACCTAAACTTAGGTCATTTTTTCATTATTATTATTTTTTTATAAAAAGCTACTTGTCAAATTTTGAATGATCAAGCGCGCGCATTTTTTATTGCTTCGATGAATGTCGCAGCCGCTTTGCTTACCTTGCCATAGTCTCCATCTTTTTTATGCGCTTTCGTGATATAACTACCAACGCCAACAGCAACACAACCAGCCGCTAACCATTCACCAACATTTTCTGGCGTTACGCCGCAAAATGGAACAATTGGTGCGGTCGGCATTGGAACCTGTAATGTTTTTACATATTTCGGTCCATAAAAATCTGCTGGGAATAATTTTATAATGTCAGCTCCTGCGGCCATGGAATCTGAGATTTCTGTAGCCGACATTGCACCCGATACCGTAATTGCCTGATAGCGGTTCGCCATACGAATCATATCCGCATTAAAACTTGAACTTACCAGCATTTCCGCTCCAGCTAAAAGAGCTGCACTGGCGCTTTCAGCGTCCAAAACCGTACCGACACCAATAACAATACCTTGACTGCTATATTTACTTGTCAATCTTTTAATGATATTCAATACGTCAGGAACTGCAAATGGAACTTCCAAAGCTCTTGCCCCGCCAGCAATCGCCGCTTCAGCAATTTTGTACGCATCTTCCGCATCATCAGACCGAATAATCGCGATCATTCCACATTCATGAATTGCTTTTAAATTCTCTAATTTTTTCCACATAATATATCTCTCCTTATTATTTGTATCATTGTCACGCTCATAAACAAACATAGGTAAGACCGTTTAAATCTATGTAGGGCATTTTATAGACCGTAATATTTTAGCATTTCTTTTATTTTTGGTATTGCTTCTGCCTTTGGTTCTGTAACTGGAAGTCTACAAGGACCAACAGGCATATTGGATAATACCAAAGATTTTTTTAGTAATGATGGAACAGTTGCCAATTTTAAAACACTACGCAGCATTTCGATCTTTTGTTGCGCTGCCTCAGCTTCTTCCATTTTGTTATTGATAAAGTTTTCATAGATGGCAACATCATTTTTTGTCAAAAGATTTGCCGTTGCGGCAATGGCTCCTTTCGCGCCGACTTTAAGCGCTTTTAAAATCAAGGAATCCGAGCCAGAAAGTACCGCAAATTCTTGATCTTTTGACGCATTGATATAACCTTCTATATTGTCAATATTACCACTGCTATCTTTAATACCAATAATATTCTTTACCTTTGCTAATTCAGCAACCGTTTCGATAGCAATGTTAATTCCCGTGTTTTTAGGAATATTGTATAAAACAATCGGAATCTTTACTGCTGCTGCAACAGCTTTATAATGACAAATTAATTCTTCTTGAGATGGTACTAAGAAATATGGGGTGATAACCGACAATGCATCAGCACCAAGTGCTTCCATTTGTTTAGATAATTCAATGACTTCTGCTGTGCTATTTCCACCGGTACCAACATAAACTGGAACTCTTTTACGAGTTTCATCGATCACACATTTCGCGAATTCTACCTTTTCTTGGTTGTTTAACAGATGAAATTCACCGTTTGTCCCAAGAATAAAAACACCATAAACGCCATCCGCAATTAATTTGTTAACCAATTGTTTTGTCGCCTGAAAATCAATTTTCTGATTTTCATCAAAAGGAGTGACCATCGCCACAATAATCCCTCTAACGTCCATTTTAAGCCCTCCCTTTTTAACAAATCTCAAGATACGACTTGTTTTAATTCCTCTTTAATCCCTTGACCTAGCGATCCCCCCGGATGCCACTTTACATACTGCTCTTTCGTCAGCCCTTTTTCTGTTTGCAGTGCAATACTCAAGGCTTGTAAAATTATCATTTCTGCTAATATAGATACTCGAGGTGCTTTATCTAGCACATCGCCTTCCGCATGCACACCAGCAAAAAGAGATACATCACTTATATTTGCTAACCAAGAATCTGCATTACCACTCACGGCAATAATCTTTGCACCATTTCTTCTTAACGTTTCTACGGTAGCTTTTAATTCATTTGTTTCACCACTATTTGATATAGCAATCACAACATCGCCTGGTAAAACTTGACCGGCTGAGCCATGCACCGCTTCAGTACCATGTAATTCATAAGTCGGTGTTCCTGTAGATGAAAATAACGATGCAACATATCCAGCAACATGTCCAGGTTTACCAATTCCTGTTACATGAACTCTGTTCTTACTTCTTTCTGCATCTAAAATTAGATCTTTTGCTTCTTCAATACTTTTTAGCTCCAGTTGTTCAACAAAATTATCAATTTCTGCAATAAAAGTTACAACATAATTTTGCAAAGCTTCTTTATTGCGTAAACTCATCATAAATTCTCCTTACCTATTCTTAAATTATTCTTAGCAGTTTTTTCACTCTATTTTAACGTAACTCGTACTATCATTTGAAAATACTTAATATACTATTAAGTATCATACCAACAACATTATAGTCGACATTTGGGAAAGTTGATCCAAGTACACCCATTTCGCCAT
>JARBTT010000079.1 GCA_029240055.1 Anaerosinus sp. | reverse complement strand
TTTTTCTAACGGCTTTTACTCACTTATAAAATATGAGCTGAACTATTTATAACAAACAATCTGCTCTATCCCATTGTCCACTATTTTGCCACTCTAAGCAAATCTCCATAATCTGTTTGTAATTCTTCAAATGCCTTTACTACATTCAGAGGAATATTCACGTGTGCAATATATCCTTTACCATTAGGACCATATCCATTGTTATTATCAAGCAATCTCGGAATTTCTCCCAATAACAAAGAAATATATCTTTCTATATCCCACATTCCCCAAAGATCTGACGGCTCAATAACTAATTTTTCATCTCTTACTTCAACGCGAACTTTATAGGCAGCAAAATTTATTAGTTGAACTTCTACGTTTTCAAGGTATTTGCGGAAACCAGCGTCCATTCGGCACTGCATCGTTGCATCTTGAACGATAATAATATTTTTTGGACAAAGCTTGTTTTGCTTCATAAGCTCTAACGCATACATGACATTATTTCCACAATTGGTTGAATTACGTTCTAGCAATATTATTTAAAACAGCTTTGCCAACTACATCACAACCATAGGGAATACTACCTCCAAACAAAATCAGCATATCCGCTTGAGAAATTTTATAATTTTCTTTTAAAGCAACACTAGACAAAGTAGGTATATCTCTTTTGCCAAGAAAAGCACTCAATATATTGATGTTATCTTTAATCTTGTATAACTCCATTTAAAGACCTCCATCCTCAGTCTTGCAATAGCTTCTTATTTATGCTCCTTTCCTACTTGATAGGTAGCAACATATAGTGGAATAACAGTTCTATTGCCTTGTTGACTGGTTCTACAGATTTTTCAATTTTCATTCGCAAAAGACTTCCCTGCCAACAGTCCCAAACCAAATCCGCCAAACACTGCGCTGGCAAATCACTTCTTACTTTTCCTAGCTGCTGCCCAATCAGTAGACGTTGCGCCAAAATATCTTTATATTCATTTACCGACTGCTGCAATGCCTTGCGACAATCTTCACTAGCTTCACTGATTTCGCCGGCCAGATTGCCAAGTAAGCAACCTTTTTTTATCTCAGCACAGCGGTGCTTTTCAGTAATCGCCAAAAATGCCGTCCCCAACGCTTTATAGGAATCTTCTTGCTGCGTCGCGGTATCTAGAAGATTCGTCCATTCCTCCATACTTGTTTCAGTATAATAATGAATTACTGCTACACCAAAATCTTCTTTACTAGAAAAATAATTGTAGAAAGATCCTTTCGGAATATCCGCTAATGTGGCGATTTCTTGAATTCCTGTTCCATTGAAACCTTTTTCTTGAAAAAGTGACAACCCCACTTCTAATAAGGTTTGTTTCGTTTTTTCTAAATCAGCACTTTTTTTTCTAGCCATGTGGTATCACTTCCTCCTAGAATTGCAGCCTATAGGTTGGCTTCCCATTCTCTCTTTTTTTCAGAAAGATATTACGATAATGTTTTTTCTACGCCAAGTTCAAACGGAATGAGCTCATCGATTCTATTTTCACGTGTTTTCGTTGCCCAAGCTGGATCGGCCAATAGTGCTCTCCCCACTGCCACTACATCAAATTCATTCTTTTCCAATCTCTCGATAAGCGGTGTAAGACTCGTCGCCTTCGCGCCTTTTCCTTCAGCAAAAAATTCAATGAAATTGGTATCAAGACCAACGGATCCAACAGTAATCGTTGGTTTTCCCGTTATTTTCTTTGTCCAGCCCGCCAAGTTTAGCGGTGATCCTTCAAACTCTGGCTGCCAATAACGACGCGTTGAACAATGAAAAATGTCTACTCCAGCCTCAACTAGCGGTGCTAAAAATGCAGCAAGCTCCTCTGGTGTATTTGCCAATTTTGCACTATAATCGCCCATTTTCCATTGAGAAAAACGAAATACAATCGGAAAATCTGAGCCAACAGTCTGGCGGCATGCTTTGATGATTTCCACAGCAAAGCGCGAGCGCCCCTGCAAATCTCCACCATATTTATCTTGACGTTGATTGGTCTTTTCCCAAAAGAACTGATCGATGAGATAACCATGTGCACCATGGATCTCGATTCCATCAAAGCCCAGCCGTTTAGCATCACCAGCAGCCACAGCAAAAGCCTTGATAATCTGTTCAATTTCTGCTACTGTCATATCTTTTGTCACTTTTTCACCGGAAACTACATCAATCCCCGATGGCCCAATCGGTGGCGCTTCTGGATTTGGATTTTCGCCATCGATTTTCCGCGCCATACCAACATGCCATAACTGAGGAATGATTTTGCCTCCAGCCTGATGAACCGCCTCGACAACTTGCGCCCAACCACGTAGCGCTGCTTCCCCATGAAAATTAGGTCGTCCTAAACCTTCTGCAGCTGCCGGATGATTGATCAATGTACCTTCGGTAACAATCAAACCTACTTGATTTTCTGCACGTCTTCTATAATATCCTACCACATCAGCACCCGGCACGCCATCAGGCGAAAATCCTCTTGTCATTGGTGCCATAGCAATACGATTTGGTAATGTTAAATTACCTAGTACTACTGGTTGATATAAAATATCTAAATCATGATTTATAAATTGTTTATTGTTTTCCATTTTCACTCTCTCCTTTTATAAGCTAAGTTTCAATACTTGACGAACAACGTCAGGAGTTACCGTACCTTTTTCACCAAGTTTGACCATTCCATGTGATTCCAAACTTGCAATAATTTTTTCAATTACATCTTTTCCTAATCCATAATCAGCTAAACGAGTTTTCACGCCCATTGCTTCAAAGAAGTCTCTGGTTTTTTCAATCGCTAATGCACTTTTTTCATCTGGCGCTAAATCCGTACTTAGATTCCAAATTCGCTCACCATATTGAAGAAGCTTTTCTAGTTTCTCTGCCTTCATCACTTCTAGCATGGAAGGCAATACAATCGCCAATGTCTGTGCATGATCAAGGCCGTATAATGCAGTGATTTCATGACCTACCATATGCGTAGACCAATCCTGCGGTACACCGCTACCAATCAAACCGTTTAACGCTAACGTAGCCGTCCACATTAGATTCGCACGTACATCATAATTTTCTGGATCTTGCAAAGCTTTTGGCCCTTCTTCCACTAAAGTTAATAACAATCCTTCCGAGAACCGATCCTGCACTTTGCTAGCTATTGGATACGTCAGATATTGTTCCATTACGTGAATAAAAGCATCCACAACACCATTTGCAATCTGTTTTTTTGGTAAAGTATATGTATAAACTGGATCAAGTATCGAAAACTGTGGAAATACTTTTGCACTCATAAATGGTATTTTAGCCTGTAGTTCTTTCCGCGTTATTACAGCACCATTGTTCATTTCTGATCCTGTAGCAGGCAACGTCAAGACTGTACCAAACGGTAATGCCGCACTGATAGGTAAACCTTCTACAATAAATTTCCAAGGATCATCTTTGGTAAATAATGCAGCTGCGGCAATAAACTTGGTTCCATCAATAACTGACCCGCCACCTACTGCAAGTAGAAAATCATATTTCTCTTTACGAATGATTTCCACAGCTTTCATCAGCGTTTCATATGTCGGATTAGGCTCAATGCCCCCAAATTCACCAACTTGAAAATCAGTCAATACTGCCTTGATTGATTCCAACAAACCTGTTTTTTTCACGCTGCCACCACCGTAAAGTATTAACACCTTACTAGTAGTAGGAATTTGTTTCGCCAATTGAACAATCTCACCATTACCAAAAATAATTTTTGTAGGATTTACAAACTGAAAGTTTTGCATATTTTAACACTCCTTTTTAATAAAATGACCAATCGTATAATTAATATTCAAAAAATATACATTTCTTAAAAGTAATGTATATAGGCGTTTGCAATTGTTTTAACTGCAACTATATTTTAATTATACGATTGGTCATATTAATTGTCAATTGTTTCTTTGTTAATTACTGGGGAACAAGACATCGAACTTATTACATGAATTAGATGGCAGTTCTTTAACTCACAGTACTAAATATTTGCTTATTTCGTAAAAGAAAAAGTAAGCCGAATACTTGATGCTTTCTCTATACAGAAATCCATATCTCACCTTTGTAGCAAGCAATAAACTCCTGCCAGATACACAAAAGTCTGGTAGGAGTTTATGTTTTACTACACTTTAAAATTTGTCACAGCGGACTGAAGATCTGCTGCTGTATCTGCTAATACTCTACTGGACGCAGCAATTTCCTGCATCGAAGCGGACTGTTCCTCCGTTGCTGCTGAAACACTTTGTGTCTCGCCCGCATTTTCTTTCGCTGCTTTATCAACATTTTGTACAGAGGATACTAAACTCTGACTTCCTGCTGTAATCTGATCAATAGCTTCGGTGATACCATGGATTTGCAACGATAAGCTTTCTACGGCATCAGCGATAGATTTAAAGGTATCCCCCGCGGATTCAACCACTTCAATTCCTGTCTTAACACCATTTGTGCTATCTTGGGTAGCAACAATCGCTTGATTCATGTCAATCTCATTTTTTTGAATCAACGTCGCAATTTTTTTGGCTGCTTGATTGGACTCTTCCGCCAATTTTCGTACTTCTTCAGCTACTACGGCAAAGCCGCGTCCTGCTTCTCCCGCTCTAGCTGCTTCAATCGCGGCATTCAGCGCCAATAGATTGGTCTGTCCAGCTATGGAGGAAATTAAAGTGACAATTTCTCTGATTTCTTGTGAACCTTGTGCCAAATTACCAATTGTACTTTGTACAGTTTCTGACCCGGTGCCAATAATCTTCATCTGATCTCTAGCTTGTTCAATAATTTTGCGTCCATCTAGCGTAGATTTCGCCGTATTCTCAGCAATATCTGATATCTCCCTGCCCGTGATTGCAATGCGTTCGATACCTGTCGACATTTGCTCTACAATACCTGCCATACTCTTCACCGCATCCACCTGCAAATCTGATCCTTCGGCAATACGGCAAACAGCCCCGGCAACTTGTTCAGTTACATGAGCAGACTGTTGTGCACTTGCAGTCATCTCTTCACTAGAAGAGGCAACAGTTTCTGCTTTAACTTGCACCTGAGTGACTAATTGACGCAATTTATCTGCCATTTGCGCAAACGTTTCTACCAATTGTCCAAATTCATCCCGTGAATGAATATTAATTTCTCTCTTTCTTAGATCTCCCTCTGCTAAAAGGATGGACTCATCGCGAATTTTGGTTATTGGTTGTGTAAATTTCGTGCTGAAAATCACCACGGCAATTGCGCCTAATAGGATGCATACAATAGAAGCTACAAATAAGATAAAGCTGAGCGTCCTTGTCTCTTGGGTAGCTTCCGTCATAGGTGCGGTGATCATCATAATCCAGCGTTGATCACCAGGTAGCTCAATCGGTGTAAAAACGCTAAGTAGCGATGTATCTTTATTTATAAATGTATGTACCCCTTTTAACTGTTTTCCACTTTCAATCGTCGTTTTAAATTGCGCTATTAAATTATCATCCAATTCGGTAGCTTCAAACTTTAATTCTGGGTCAATCTTTTTTTCTAAGAGTTTTAATTTTCCATTTAGCTCTGGATACTGGGAATTCGCAATTACCATACCTGATTTAGCAGCAATGATTCCATAGCCACTATCTTTAAACTTGATATCCTTCACCATGTCATTTAAACTATCAAGCGGTACTGTAGCTTGCAGTATTCCTGTCAAATTTCCATTCACAATTATAGGCACTGCAATTGCCAGCGATATTTTTCCCGTACCTTTTGCAACAAGTGGGTCTGATATGGCAATTTTCTTTGTTTGTAAGGCCTTTTTGTAATACTCTCGGTCGCCTATATATACAACATCACCTTGCGCCCTGAGTACATTTCCTTCTAAATCGCCATAATTAAGTCCTGTAAATTTCTTATTACGCTTTATGCCATCCGCCAAAGCATTGACAATTTGCTGTCGGTCATTGCCGTTTCGAAGATAAGGGTTATTGGCCAATTCTTCTACAAATATGACAAGCTCATTGGTAGAAGCTTGCACTCGGTTCGCATAGTCTGTACCGATTGCCGCCGCAACCTCATCAACGCTTTTAGAAAGTGCCTGCTTTGAAAAATAATAACTCACTCCGGTCAGTACACTTAATGAAATCAACATGATAGACAGTATAACCAGTAATAAGCGCATGCGGATACTTACTAGGTTGAAAACAAAATTATTTTTTAGCATAAATTCACCTCTTATAATCTAATTAACTCTATATAGCATTTTAGCTTTATTACTATTCTTAATTAGAAGGAAATCTTTCGTTATTTTATGATTTCTTCCCATCCTTGCAAAAATTTCAATTGTTTTTGACCATTTCTTTTTCATGGTATCAACATCCTTAACAATGCAAGCCTTATCCGAGATTGCCCTATAAATGCAACAAAAAAAGTATACGCATCTATTTACCATTAAAAGAAATGATAGCAATAAAAAAATAAACGCCTCCACAGTAACTGTAAAGGCGCCAATGCCATATATATATATTCACAATAGCAAGTTTTTACACCACTGTCAATACATTTGTTTATATGAGGATTACATTTTACGTTTTTGTTCACTATCATTATACAAAAGTATTTTTAATCATCTCTTCTATAACATACCTAATGGCAATTATTTTTTTAAATAAATTCTTTTCCACATTCATGAAAAGATGCGCAACGGCACATCATAAAAATACAACCTTATTTCTTCCTGACTTTTTCGCTTGATATAGCGCTTTATCGGCTCTTTCAAATAAGATTTCCTCTGTATCACTTAATTTTAAAATAGAGAAACCAGCGCTTATGGTTACATGTACTGAACTATCTTCAACAGGTACAAATTCTTCTGCTGCAAAATGACTGCGAATTCTTTCCGCAATTACAGTAGCATCATCATAAAAAGCATTAGGCAATAAGACAACAAATTCTTCGCCGCCAAAACGAAAAGCCGTTTGCGTCCCATCCAAAATATTTAAAAGTACTTCGCTAAAGCGAATCAATACCTGATCTCCTTGCCAATGTCCGTAGGTATCGTTATATTTTTTGAAGAGATCAATATCTATAACGATCAACGCCATGCTTTTCTCTTCCTGAACCGCCCTACTTATTTCTTGTTGCATTTTCTTTTTTAAGTAACGTCTATTATACAGACCCGTTAACTCATCCGTTAAACTTAAATCACGGTAATAATGGATATTTCGGGTAAGCACTAATTCTTTTAACCGCAAGGTTTTAAATCTATCTGACAGGGCTAAAGAGAGTAAAATTGCCTCAGAAGCTGTTGTAAACATTAACACATTCTCTGCCATAATTCTATATGACGACAGAATCCATACCAAAATGCCCAAGGAAAGTATCCCCCAGGCAAGCAGATAAAATATTGCTGGGTGAAAACCTTGACAAATGCGAAATATAGCCAACGCCATGAAAAGTGATGGTTCAATAATTCCTAGACAATTTGCAATTTTATTTGCCAAAATTGAATAACCGAATGCTCCTAAAATGCCTTGTATTATCGCAGTAACCAACAACATTTTTATGATTTTTGACCAAACAGCTTCATCATCATGCACCTGTAGAAAGCTAGCAGTAAATAAAATTGAAAAAATAAAACCAGCTGATAAGCAAATCCAAAACAATGCATTATATAATGAATACTCAATGTTTAGCCACAGTTTTAAATGCCCATGCGCATTGAACTGGTAAATAAACATAAAGAAAATATACAAGACATAAAATAAATATGTCTTATCGCGCAAAACAAACACAATAAATAAATTATAAAGGAACACCGCAATAAGGACGCCATAAAAAATTCCATAACCAATATTCTCAATAAAAATTTTCTTAAAAAAAGAATTTTCTTGCCAAACTAAGATAGGCAGACGCAGAGTCGAGATACTTTCAAGTTTCAAATAGATGTACTGTCCTTGTGCATATTGCTGAGGTATGTCAAATACCCAGCTAGTATCCCAAATATCTCGATTCGTTGAAGGCCGCTCTGCTCCTACATGTTTTTCCAAATACTGAAGATTATCCATATCGCTGCTATTTACAACAGGCAAATAAAGATCGATCTTGCTAATACTCGGATTGCTTAGCTCAAGTAATTGCTTAGCATCTATTTGACTATTATCATTCGTTGGTAGTACAAACCGTATCCAATAAACCGATTTTGAAATGCCTAGCGAAATTGCATCTTGCTTATACAGTTGAAACTGCTCTGAAAATGCGGGAGAACTTATCGTAGCAAAATCGTACACACCATTTACATCCTCAAAAGTTTCAAAATTCGTTATGGAGTAATGGCCCTCAGTACCTTGCTTTTCTCCAGCAAACACTGTGTGTAAGCTAAAAACAAATAGTAATAAGAAAATCGTAATTAATTTTCGAAAATATATTTTCATGGTTTAATACACCAACTAACTAGAATATTTTTATTAATATACAGATATACAAATATATAAATATATAAAATTTAAAACTATTATATAATATCTAGGAAAATATTACTATAATCACTCATCCATATAGAACACTTATAAACGGCCCCCTTCTAATCAGCAATAAATATTAAAATTATTAAGGGCTAGAAAAATACAGTAATATTAGTTATAATAAACATTAAGCAATTGATTCAATTAAATAATAATAATTATTATTTTTAGGAGGAAATATGGATTTTAATAATACCCAACTAGAACAAAGCAATACTTTTGAAAATACCATTGCCAGATATATTAACCATTTTATTCGGGCACTTCATGTTCTATTTAGTATAGCGCTCATGATTACTGTCGTACTTACTCTAGTTATTTTTGCTACAGATATCTATCAAATTTTTCTTAATGGCAATATATCTACAGGTACCATCCAAGCCCTAGGCTCTCTTTTGGTTTTATGGACTTTATCTGAACTGTTGCATTCAGAGGTTCGCTCTCTTATGGGTGAGCGGATACAAGTTTCAATCTTCATTGAAGTCGCCATCGCAGCTTTTGTCCGCAAGCTACTGGTAATCAGCACAGAAGGTGTTCCGCTTGCAGATGCTAGCATTTACTTAATTAGTCTATTGGTACTTGGCATCGTCTACTGGATTTTACATACACCGAATAAGTCTAAAAAAACAAATAGTGCTATGTCTGCCAATTAAGCAGACAACATTTGGGGTAACTAGCAAAACGCCTAACAAATTACAACAATTTGGCAGGCGTTTTTTTATTTATTCCTACCAATAATATGGGTATCCTTATCGTATATAGTAGTTAAGAAAATGAGTAATAATTTCGAAGATACAAAAGAATTTTTTCGTTTTTTGACTGCTTTTGTATACTTTTAGATAAGAATTTACTTTAGAGCGTGGCATTGTAAGACTGTAATGTAGTATAATAGTAGGCATAGATTTTTGATGGCAATTTCATAGATGCTGTTAATTTTGAAAGAATGATGAGGTATAAAAATGAGTATTAAATCACTTACACCGTTAGAAGGGCGATACGGAAACATTACTGAGCCACTCGGCGACTATTTTTCGGAATGGGCTTTAATAAAATATCGTATTCATGTAGAAGTGGAATGGCTTATTGCAATGGCAAGCAATCCTGCTTTTGCTGAAATTCGTCAATTCACGCTTGAAGAAACTACGTTTTTGCGCGACATTGTGAACAACTTTGATGAAACTGCTGCTTTGCAAATTAAAGAAATTGAGCGCACTACCAATCATGATGTAAAAGCAATCGAATATTTTCTTCGCAATACATTAGGCAGCATGTCACTCGCTGATGTACTGGAATTTATCCATTTCTCTTGTACTTCAGAAGATATTAACAATCTTTCCTATGCACTAATGCTTAAGCACGGCATCGAAGATATTTGGCTTCCTGCAATGGAAACTCTAGTGCAAACCGTTACAACTATGGCACAAGAAGAAAAAGATATCCCAATGCTAGCTCATACCCATGGACAATCCGCTTCACCTACAACAGTAGGCAAGGAGTTAGCGGTGTTTGTTTACCGCTGGAACCGCCAGTTAAAACAACTTCGCTGCCAAGAATATTTAGGCAAATTCAACGGCGCCGTTGGTAACTTCAATGCGCACAGCATTGCTTATCCAGAATTAGATTGGGAAGCTGTCTCTCGCTCCTTCGTCGAAGGTCTGGGATTGACCTACAACCCACTAACTACTCAAATTGAATCGCATGACTATGTGGCTGAAACCTTCCACACGCTTGCACGTTTTAACAATATTACTCTTGATTTTGACCGCGATATGTGGCTTTATATTTCCCTTGGCTACTTCAAACAAAAAACAATTGCTGGTGAAGTAGGCTCCTCTACTATGCCACATAAAGTAAATCCTATCGACTTCGAAAACTCGGAAGCAAACCTAGGTCTAAGCAATGCAGTACTTGACCATTTGGCTAACAAATTGCCTATCTCCCGTCTGCAACGTGACCTTAGTGACTCTTCCGCACAACGCAATATTGGCACAGGCATCGCTCATTCCTTCATTGCGATTACTTACACTTTAAAAGGTCTTAGAAAAACATTAGTCAATAGAGAAGCTCTTGCTGCCGATCTTGACCACGCTTGGGAAGTTCTTGCCGAAGCAGTGCAAACAGTAATGCGGAAACACGGTCATGCCAATTCCTACGATAAACTAAAAGCCATTACTCGTGGTAAAGGTATCGCCGAAGAAGACATTAAAACCTTTATTGAAAGTATCGAATTGCCAGAAGCAGACAAAAAACGTCTATTGGCTCTAGCGCCTTCACAATACGTTGGTATTGCCGCTTCCTTACTAAAAAATATATAATTTCTCTTTAACATCAAAACGCCTGCCAAATTCAAAACAATTTGGCAGGCGTTTTTTTCATTGTGTATAATTATGGACTTTGCTTATACTATCTAAATAC
>JARBTT010000078.1 GCA_029240055.1 Anaerosinus sp. | reverse complement strand
ATACGATCAAACGTCATTTTATCTAATGCGACCTTGTTTGTGACATCCAAAGGAATAACTACCTGAGGAACATTGGCGTGCAAAACCTTGCTGACCGCGAGCGGATCAAACCACCAGTTTAGTTCGGCAACGGCATTGGCATTGCCCTGAACTTCCATAGCTCCGCCCATATAAATCACTTGTTTAAGTAATGGTGCAATCTCAGGTGCTTTCTGCAGAGCTAGCGCCAAATTTGTCGGTGGACCGATTTCCAACACTGTCACTTGATGCGGATATTTCTTGATTGTTGTAATCAAAAAATCAACAGCATTTTGCGTCTGCAATTTGGTATGTGTGGCCAATCCATCACTAGGTGCGATTACCTCTGTACTATTTTGTGGCCGTTGGAACATCCATGCGCCAAAATAGCCATCGGGATTAGACTTTTGCTGATCTCGTATACTTTGCTGATTGTAGTGCAATGGATAGTCTGCGCCAGCATAGACACCTACCGATTTTTCTACGCCCATACGCTCGACGGCTTTAAGTGCCTCCGCCTCTTCCTGCAATAGCCATCTATTACCACTTACCAAGGTAACCCCCAACAGTTCGATCTTACCCTGCGCCATCAATTGCGTGGCCATGGCAAATAGCTGTCCATCATCACCCATGCTATTAAAATCACTATCAATGATCACTTTTTCTACAGGACTGGCAAAGATGACATCACTGGACACGGCACCCTCAGCAATCATCGTTGTTGCCAGTACCGTGGCAATAAAAACCTTTTTTAATTTTTTCATATTTATATCCATCCTTTTCTTTTTGCTCCAGACATAATAAAAAATTCATGAGACAGTTGAACATACTCTCTGCCTCATACAAATTACATTTTTATTTCTTATGTAAAAATCCACAAACCTTTTGATCCAAAATTTCTTATGTACAATAAAATTTCATTTATCTTACACTTCTCCATAAAAAATAAAGTCCCTGCCAAATTAATACATAATTTAGTAAGAACTTTTTATTAAAAAACATAATTTTAGGCACATTAATATTCCCATAATATCAAAATTCTTTATTTATGAACTTCCTAGATATCGCGTGGAATCCAGCCAGTGATGCTCCTATCAAATCTCCTATGAGGTCGATATCGGTATCCAATAAACTAGGCTGACTTGGTGGAACGGGATGTGAGATGCTATCAGTAATAAACTCTAAGATTTCATAAGAAACTCCTATACTTAACCCAAGGCAGAGCACCAGGATAAATTTCACTGGCCGGTCTATTGGGGTAGTCTGTATTTGCATCACCAAAATGTACGAAAATAATGAAAATGCATATGAACCAAAGAAATGAAGTACTTTATCAAAGATAAAAGAAGATGCATAAAGATCAAAATAAGAACCGATTAAAGCGTCAAAAAAAATGGTCAACACTATCAGAATGCGAACATAAGTATTCATCTTCAGATGATACTTTACCTCTAAGAAGGTATATCCAATCCAAAAGCAGGTGGTTCCTGCGACGCTCCGCAAATAATCGTGGCGATCTTTATAATCTAGTGCAATCATAATCACGATTTGTACGATAAAAAAAATTGAAGTGATTGTAAATATCGACCAATTATTTTTGTCCACGAATATGCCTCCATCTAGCTGATAATAATCTTCGGTGTATACGAATAATTCTATCATATCCCAAATAGTGCTACACTATCCGAAGACTTCAAATCATTAGATATGGACGTTATTCAAAACCTTGCTTGAACCTTTTTACTGCTTCTTCAGCTAATGATACTCCTTAATTAACACCTCCATCTTTTATATTGAACAGAAAATGCTGTTCCTAACTCAGCGTCTTTATGCAAAAAAACAATATTAATACTGAATAGAGCTAAATTACTTTGCCCACCTGAATGTCTCCTCTTCCAAAAAGCGCTGTAAGATATCTCTATCTACATTAAAAAATTTTTCAAATGATAAAGCTTGTGTTTTATGGCATTTTAATGCTTTCATCTTAATATTGGAATATTGTTTTACGCAAATTACAGTATCCGGTTCAGGTGACTCTTCATGAATAGCCCAAGCTTTTTTAATTTTTGTAGCAAGCGCTACGTAATATACTTTTGGCACTTTAAATACTTTACCAGCAATACTCTCACATTTTTGTTCTCCAGCAATGCTCACTGCTTCGCTCGCAAATACATGAATTGCTTTATGATCTTTATGCCCTGTAGCACCATCAGGTCCAAACGTTACAATGATATCTGGACGGATACGACGGATAATCGCTGCTATTCTTTGCGTAATTTCCAATTGATTTACTTCATTTAATTTTCCATCCGAATAGCCCAGAAAAATTATATCTTTAATGCCTAATATTTTTGCAGCTTCACGTAGTTCTTCTTCTCGCACCTTAGAAAGCTGTTCCCGTGTGCATAAGCCGGAAGTTTTACCCGCTTCTCCTCGTGTAGCAGATATAAGATATACCTCTTTCCCCTTAAATACACATTGAGATATTAACCCTCCGGTAAATACGGTTTCATCATCAGGGTGTGCATATATTAGCAAAATAGAGTAACTATTCATTACTAACACCAACCTTTTCTCATACATATTTACATTTTAATTAAACCTACACTTCCCCATAAAAAATAAAGTTCCTGCCAAATTCATACATAATTTAGCTAGAACTTTTATTGTTGTTAATATTAACCCTATTCCTTTTCTCTCTACTATTTTTCCCTTTTCTTCCTCCCTGTACATCAGTTTCCAGGCACTACTTTATATGTAATCAAGGCTTCATTCAGTGAATCACTCAAATCTATAGCAATTATAGCTACTCTGTTAAAATTATAGAATTATTAATATACATATACATTAATATATCTCTCAGTCAATAGGTGATATTCGTCCAATTGCAACTCTTTTGGTATCCAAACTTTTGTAGCTAGAGAAGGTATAAAAATTGAACAATATCGTTTCATTTTATTTTACGCTGTTTTGGAATTCTACTTTCACAAGGTACACCTACCTGGCATTTTCCACAGCCATATCTAGGCTTATACTTTTCAGCAGTACGATCTAAAAAATCCGAGCAAATTATGTGATTTTTACCCTTCTCTAGTGAAATTGCATTGACCGGGCATTTTTTTATACATGCACCACACATTGAGCAATATTCATAGATTTCTTCATACTCTCTTTTATCAGGAGGCAAATATAACTCTGTAACAATGCTCCCAAATCTTCCTGCTATACCTTTTCTGGTTATTAGTCCTTTAGAAAGGCCAAAGGTTCCAAGACCACACACAAAGGCTGCATGCCGTTCAGACCAGGTGCTTGAAAAGGAAACTTCCGGGTGCGGTGAATTGTTATTAAATCCAGCTTTAGACCAAAACCTTTTATCTAAGGACGGAGTAAGACTAGGATATCCTGCATTTATCAATTCTGACTGCAAATGCATGCACAATTTATTTAAAAAAGTTTGACCTTCAATACGTCCATGTAACCATTCTTCCGAAGGCCATGCAATGTCCTGACTATTCCCCTTTTTAACAGCTTCGCTAAACGGTAAAAAAAAGGAGATAATAGTTTTTGCCTGTGGTAACCATTCTTTTGGATGCAAAAAATGATTTCCAATTGCAGATTTTTCTTTAAATAACGTAAAATACCGATCATCTGGAGACCCAAACGCAAAAATTGGTTCTTCAAAAATCTTCATTCCCACCACATTTTCAGTAATGGCAATTTGCTTTGCTATATAATTATCTTCTGAGCTTTGGACAAAGTATGATGCTATTTTTATTAACTCTTGCTTATTCACTTTATCACCCCATCTTTCATGCTATTACCTTTATTGCCAACACCCGCTTGGCTTTTGGGCTAAAAATTTTTACGCAAAATATATATATCAGTAGCAAAATCCAGCATTTCTTGCCAACTGGAAAATTTCGTATTTTTCGTCACATGCCTATCCATCTGTTCTTCCGGCAACGATTCAAAATCTTGCTGACAAGTTATATTAAATTTTCCTCCGGCTAGAAATTTTTCAAAAGATTTATACCGTGTAAATTTACGCATAAAGGATGTATCAAACAGTACCGCAAAACCAACCAACTGCGTCTCTGCACTTCCTGGCAATTTATAATATCCTTTAATTTCAATAGACAATCGAATCACCTCTATCCATTATAGTATAATACGTCTCACAAAATTTCTTTCAAAGACAAATGACATTGTATGCGACTTCTCTTACTTAAACGAGCACGGTACATTTACAACACATTTTCCGCATACTTCGCTGCCAGCACTATTGGTGTTCTTTCCTGTTTCATCTAGATAAGAGTTGCCGAAACCTTTATAAATCTCAGCATTTTTTAGGCAAACCTGAAAGCACTTCTTTCTGTCATATCCTTCAAAAGTTAATGCTCCTGAAGGACAATGTTTTACACATACACCACATATTCCTTTACTTTTATACAGGCAATACTCCTCTTCCATAGGCTTGTCTGGCACTACATCTAAATTCGTAACTATTGTACTATAGCGTCCACAACAGCCTTTCTTGCTAATCAACATATTATTGATGCCAAAGGTTCCACATCCGGCAATTCTTGCAATATGACGTTGCGACCAATGGCTGATTAAGCTTTTTCGATCAAAGGTTGTTGCCTCTTTTGAAATGCCTGCCTCATAGCCCATTTTCTTTAATTCTTCAATTAAATGCTGATTCAATTTTCCAAACATCGCATTTGTTTCTTCATAGGTACGGGCCCATTCCGGCGATGCCGAATCCTTAGTTACTTTATTGGTATCTGCAAGCTCCTTTGTAAAAGGAACAAAATAAGCGATAATAATCGTTGGCTCTTGGATTACCTCACTAGGCATGACATGTTGCTCAGAAATAAGCTCCTTTAGTTTAAAAACATCTGGATGTTTTGCATCAGCAAATCCCACTAAGGGCTCACCCCATTTAGATGTGATGCCTGAATTTTTCTGATATTCACAAATATAGTTCTGAATCATACTCGTAATTTTTTTCTTAAGTTCCATTATTTCATTTCCTTTTGAATAATTTTTATTTCGTCTAAATTAACAAGTCATCAGCAAATTTAATTGTTGATGACTTACTTTTGAATTACAAAAATCCAGTTTCATTATTAAAATTAATAATCGCAAGTCAGTATCTTTCCACCCATATTGGGAATGTCACGCTGTATTTGTTCGAGAACTTCTAAGAAGTATTCCGCTTCTCGAAGTACATGATCTGCTAATAACGGCGGTATCAAAGATATCACTTGGCAAGAGGAGATTAAATCTCTAGCGGTCTTTTTAAAATCTCGAATTTGAATCGTTGCTTGCTTTACATCTTCTTCAAAGCGAATAAGATTATTATTCGGACAGAAATGCCACAGCATACTGTCTAGGTCACGCGCTTGAAGTTGTAATTGTTCAAACTGAACTGCAAAAGCATTTGCTTTTTCAACAAAGCCTCTTTCCGAAGGATCCAGTAAACCTACGATAAATCTAGCATGGTCTGCCATATGCCTGAGCCAAAAAACGTTGTCACTTACGATCGAATCAACGGGATGTTTCATCTCACCATCCTGAATTTTCTGGAGAAGTTTCAAAAAATACATAGCTTCACGAGAAATATGGTCAATCAGCAAAGGATAATTATAGCCTCCAATTTGACATTCGATCAGTAGATGTAAAACATGACGTTTAAAAGCAAATATATTTTTTACCGTAACCAAAATCTTACTAACAAAGGTCATAAACTCTTCATCACATTCTATATTGCGCGAGTGTTTTTCAAGCTTTTCAAAAGTTTTATAGAATTCTTCTGCTTGACAAATAAGCTCCTTATCGGAGCAAGCAAAGCCTAGCTTCATGAATAAGGCATGTTCTTTCATTATTCGAAGCCAAAACTGCACGCGCTTCATATTAAGACACTCATACGGTTTTACTTCTCGACAAAATATATCCACTACGAGTCCTCCTCAAATTGCTTTATTACATAATATGTATGCAATAAGCAATAAGGAACGATCATACCGTCAAAATAATTTTAAAACATCACTAGTTCAGAGGACTTTTCGATGGCTGATGGAAGAAGACGACTATTAATAATTATCATATTTTTTAGTATACATTCCGGCCGATTGGTACTCATTTTTTCTCTTTTCCACATTTTCATCTTTAGATTTCATCTCTTTTACTTGGTCTAGAAAAGATTCCATACATGTTTTACATAAGCGTCCTTTATTAATAATTTTCTTACATTGATCACAAGGATAATATAAATTTTCGCATTCTTGGAGATGACCACTCTCAATCATACGATAGATAACGATTTCCTTGATCCCCGTAACTTTATGCACTTCTTCGATGGTGCAGCGATGATGCGTTCTAACATATTCAGCAATGGTTTCCTCATTTTCTTCTTTTTCTGCCAAACACTTCGGACACATTTCAATGGCACTCTTCATATATAACTTTCCACATATAGGGCAACTAGCAAGCTCCATACTTTCTCGCCCCTCCTTTATCACAATATAAATAATCTTCTCTTTTATATAACGTCCTACATTATTATTATTATTAATTTATTTATACTTAATATATTTCTACATAGAAAAATAAAGTTCCTTCCCTATTAAAAGATAATTTGTAAGAACTTATAATCCTAAAATAAAGGTCCTCATTATGATTAGTCAAATTACCGCCACTAATCTCATACTCTTTTATAAAAATAACAGCTCCTATCATAAAATTTGATAGAAGCTGTTAGTATGTAGAGTTAAATTCTAAATTTTTGAATCGCATCCTGTAATGCTTGTGCCATATCAGCAAGTTCTTTACTGGCGCTACTCATTTCTTCGACAGATGAAGCTTGTTCTTCTGTCGCTGCCGATACAGTTTCAGAATCAGTTACGACATCTTTGTTCATCTTATCAATGTCTTGAATAGAGGTAACAATTTTTTCAGTATGATCTGCCATTTCTTGAATGTTGACTGCTATGTTTTGGGATTGTTTTGCAACGTTATCAACAAGCTCTACGATTTCCATAAAAGATTTACCTGCCGTATCAACAACAGTTGCACCCATTTCAACTTCTTTTGTGCCTTCATTCATCGTGACAACAGCTTGCTCGGTATCTGTCTGAATTTCGCCGATAAGGGTAGCAATTTTTTCAGTAGCTACTTGTGACTGTTCGGCAAGTTTTCTCACTTCTTCGGCAACTACAGCAAATCCACGCCCTTGTTCACCTGCACGAGCTGCTTCAATTGCGGCATTTAACGCTAATAGATTGGTTTGACCAGCGATACCAGAAATCGTATCGACGATCTGTCCAATTTCTTGTGAACGTTCACCGAGTTTGCAAATTACACGAGCAGAATTGTTTACTGCTTTTTCGATGAGTTGCATTTGCTGAACAGCATTTTCGATTGCCTTTGTTCCATCCTGGGCAGTCGCTGTGGCTCTCATTGCGTGATCAGCCGATTCGATAGCATTTGCTGTGACTTCTTCCATACTGGCAGACAATTGTTCAATAACTTTTGTAGCAGAGTCTACAGCAAGAAGCTGCTTATTCGTTACAGCAGCAACATCAGTGATCGACTGTGCGATTTGATTGCTGACCGCAGCAGATTGCTCCGCACTAAGGCTTAATTGTGTTGCATCTTCCGTAACTTGTCCAGCTGAATGATGAATGGTATGAATCAATTTATTCATATTGTTTGTCAATTCTCTAAAGGCTTGGTCCATTGCCCCGAATTCATCTTTGCGATCACCAAATAACTTCACTTCACCATTGCTAGAAAAATCCCCCGTGGCAAATTTTTGAAGATGACGGGTGGCGGTAATGATTGGCTCGGAAAAAGTTTTTGCAAGATAAATCGCTAGAAAAGCAATAAAAATTTGAATCACTACTAAAATTCCGAGAGAAACAAAAATTTGATGATAGACTTCTTTTTCCGTTTCTTCTTTATGCTTTTTAGCCAAACCATCAATGTGGTCAACCCAAGCACCAGTTGCAATTACCCAGCCATATGGCTTAAAGAGCATAGAAAATCCACGTTTGGGTAAATCTTGCGTTTCATTGGGTTTTGGGAATGAAAAATTACTGTAGCCGCCGCCCTCCTGTTTAGCAGCTTTAAAAATCTCCTGCATATAGGAGACGCCTTGGCTATCTTTGTCGTTTAAACGATTTTTGCCTTCGACCTTTTTACCTAAAGTCGCATGAGCAACACAAACACCGTCTAAATTATCGGCAAAGAAATAACCATAGCCGCCGTATTTTACTGCTTTAATAACATCAATTGCCTGCTGTTTAGCATGTTCTTCTGTGATTTTACCAGTTTTTTGTTCATTATAGATTGCGTCTAACGAGCTAACCAGTCCTTCTGTTTGTAATTTAAGTTCGCGGTCAAATTGGTCATTCAGATTTTTTTTGTATACTACATTGGCTTCATTGTTATTTTGGATGGTTGAAAAGATAAAATATGCACCAACAAGTACTGTAGATAGTGTACTGATTGCTACAAATAGAAGAACAAGCCTTCCCTTTACAGAGTTTAATACTTTCATTACGATAACCACCTTCTATGATAATATCTATATACTTAGCAACTATATTAATAGATGTTATGACAAAATACATATACATTATATTACATAAACTGTAATTTTAAAATAGTTTTACCATAAAAAGCTAATTATTTTATATCCCTTTCTACAAATAATACTTATGTATACTTTATTTTTAGGGAAAAGCTACAAATTCTCCTAAAAAGCATGCTATAATAGCCTTATTTTTAGAAGGGGGTCTTTTTATGTCGATCATTGTCAGTATGATGCCTAAGTGGAGATTTGAGGCAGCCAAAATTGACATCCCAGAAAACTGGCATGTCAATTTTATCAACTCACCCAACGTTGAGGATTTAATTATAGCTTGCCGTGAAGCAGAATGCTTGTTAATACCGGCAGCTACAAAGAATATCAATGCCACTGTTCTGGAAAATATTGCTCACATCAAGCTGATCCAGTCAGCCGGGGCTGGCTACGATGGCGTAGATACCAAAACTGCAAAACAACTAGGAATACAAGTTGCCAATGTCCCCGGGCAAAATGCCCATACGGTAGCTGAGTATACACTTGGCTTGATCATTGCATTACAGCGCAGTCTGGCTATTGCTGACCGAGAAACTAAAAAAGGGCATTATACCAAAGTCAGACAGCAGTTATTTCAGCAAGGCATGACCGAAATAGCTGGTAGTTCCATCGGTCTAATCGGGGTTGGATTAATCGGCGGCGAGGTTGCCAAGATGCTTAGCTTTCTAGGTGCATCCGTTAGTTATTACAGTCGTACCCGTAAATCTGCCGCTATCGAAGCTGAGCTAGGCATCCATTATAAACCGCTGGATCTTCTAATTTCTAGCAGTGACATCATTAGTATCCATACACCATTAACGGATGATACTAGAGGCCTGATTGGTACACACGAATTTACACAGATGAAACCAAGTTGTCTGATAATCAATACCGCACGAGGCGAGATTATTGATCAAATTGCCTTGGCTGATGCCTTAGAATCGGGCCAAATTGACGGCGCAGCCATTGATGTGATGGCACCAGAGCCATTACCAGATACGCATCCTTTATTGAATCTTTCAACGTTGGCTCAGGATAAACTATTGATTACACCACATATGGGTGGCGTCACTGTTAGCAGTTTCCAAATGATGCTCGGAAAAGCGATTGAAAATATTCAACGAGCCCTTAAAGGTGAACAACCAGAAAACGTTGTAAATGATCTGTAACCTACCATTATTCCGCAGTCATTCTTTAACGTAACAGTTTTTGTCTTTCTCAGTAATTTCTCTAATTACTTTACACGGATTACCCGCAGCAACTACGTTTGCTGGGATACTCTTAGTTACTACACTCCCAGAACCGATCACAGTATTTTCACCAATAGTGACGCCTGGATTTATGACAACATTCCCTCCTATCCAAACATTGTCGCCTATAGTAATCGGAAGTGCATACTCAATATTAGTATTTCTTAATTCATGATATACAGGGTGTCCTGCAGTAAAAATACTTACATTAGGTGCAAAGAAGACATTGTTACCAATTGTAACCCTCGCACAATCTAAAATTGTACAATTATAATTGCAATAAAAATTTTCTCCAATTGAAATATTATAGCCATAGTCGCAATGGAATGGAGCTTCAATCGTAAATGTACTTTCTACTTTTCCAAAAAGTTTTTTTACAATAATACTCCGCTTTGCAGATTCGTTTGGTCGTAAATTATTGAAGTTAAAGACCAATTCCTTTGCATTTATTCTTTCTCTTGCAAGTTCTTCACCAAATGGAAAATAAGGCTTACCATTTAACATTTTTTCTTTTTCTGTCATAGTAGTAATCGCGCTCCTTTTAATTTAGTTTATTTATAGTAAAAACAAGCTATTACCAAATACAACTCAGCATTTAAAACATATAATAAAAGTAAAATAATACTATGATTTTACAATTCTTTGTAAAAAACAAAATTCCTGCCAATTAATACAGGAATTATCACCTTGCTTTCAACAAAACATGATCAATATTTATTTTGATTACTCTCGTTTTGATATACTCTTTCCTCTTTTCTATATGCTTTATCAAATATTTATTTAAGATTTTTACAAGCACTGTATTTTTTTCATTTTAATTTTCACTATAACAAAAAATTTCCTGCCAAAGTATTATATATACTTAGCAGGAATTTTTTGTTGTTTTTTCTAGATTCTCTTTATATCTAAGCCTAAGCCAATTTAGAAATAATGTCTGAAATGTTTCCAAACAATCGGTGAGTAAAACAATTGCTGTTTTAAACAAATGTTACAATACTCGCTAATGGAACCTAAGTTAATAAGTTTCAGAAAATAATTGTAATATTGCTTCTGGAGTTTTTG
>JARBTT010000077.1 GCA_029240055.1 Anaerosinus sp. | reverse complement strand
GACTATAGAACGTGCTAACTAAAGTCAAACATTTTTTTTCATAATAGTTACTGCCCATAGAAACAGTAAATTACTTCTTTAAAACATCAGAAGCAGTTTTTATGAAGTACACAACATAAGAATAGACACTGAAGGATAAACTAGGAAACAATAGGTTTTTAAACATGTAAGGCGAGGGGATTTTACCGACTTATCCAATGAAAATATGGAAGGAGTAGAAGTAACTATGTGGTTCTCAAAATCGCCAGAAGAAATTATTCATGAGCTTAATGTTAACCCCGCAACTGGTCTGTCTACTGCAGAAGCGCAAGCCAGGCTTGAAAAGTACGGTCAAAATAGGTTAAAAGGCAAGCCAAAGAAAAGCATGCTCGAACGATTCTTTGCCCAATTGCAGGATGTACTAATCTATGTTTTATTAGGTGCGGCAGTTATCACTATAGGGGTGGGGGAATGGGTAGATGCCATTATTATCTTGATGGTAGTACTCCTGAATGCAACTATCGGAGTCATCCAAGAAAGCAAAGCGGAAAAGGCAATAGAAGCGCTTGAGAAAATGACGACTCCACGATCGTTGGTAAGACGTGACGGAGAAGTAAGGGAAATTAATTCGGAAAATGTAGTAGCAGGAGATATTGTAATTCTCGATGCAGGCAGATATGTACCTGCTGACCTTAGACTAATCGAAAGTGCAAATCTACAAATTGAAGAATCGGCCCTGACAGGGGAATCAGTTCCTACTGAAAAGAATGCAAAAGACTTGCACGAAGACCCGAAGACGCCGAGTGGCGACAAAACGAATATGGCATTTATGTCAACCTTGACTACCTATGGGAGAGGAGAAGGCGTTGTCATAGCAACGGCCATGGAAACCGAAATTGGCAAGATTGCCAAAATACTGGATGAAGATGTGGACGCTATGACCCCGCTGCAAAAAAGGCTCGAAGAACTTGGAAAGACGTTGGGATATATCGCTATAGGCATAACATTAGTGATACTTATCATAGCCCTATTCCAAGATAGACCTTTATTTGAGATGTTCTTAACCGCCATTAGTTTAGCCGTTGCTGCGATTCCTGAGGGACTTCCCGCTATAGTGGCCATTGTGCTGGCGCTTGGCGTAACAAGAATGTCTAAGATAAATGCTATAGTTAGGAAACTTCCTGCAGTTGAAACGCTTGGCTCTGTAAGTATCATCTGCTCGGATAAAACAGGGACGCTTACTCAGAACAAAATGACAATTGTAAAAATTTATACTGTAGGCAATTTAAAAAATGTCCCGACAGACGGGAGGTCGTTTGCCACCGAGAACATAGATGAGAAAGAATTGATCAGATCTTTTGTTCTCTGTTCAGATGCAACCTATGAAAACGGAGAAAGTACAGGCGATCCTACTGAAGTTGCTTTAGTTGTGCTCGGCGAAAAATATGACCTAGGAAGAAGAAAGCTACATGACGAATATAAACGGGTGGGCGAAAAGCCATTTGATTCAGATAGAAAATTGATGTCTACCCTTAACCAAAATGAAAATGGATATCGAGTACATACCAAAGGCGCACTGGATAATATTCTAAAAATATCTTCGACTGCCTTGGTCAATGGTAAAGTTGTTCCATTAACTGAAGAAATGAAAGTAGATTACCTAAAAGTAGCAGAAGAAATGTCGAACGATGCATTAAGAGTTCTAGGCTCGGCATTTAAAGATACAAAGAGCATTATTAATCCGGAAGAAATGGAAAAAGAATTAACCGTTATTGGTTTAGTCGGTATGATCGATCCGCCTAGGCTAGAAGTTAAGGACTCGATAGCAAAAGCCAAGGGTGCTGGCATTACTCCAGTTATGATTACCGGTGACCATAAGAATACAGCGGTTGCCATTGCAAAAGAACTAGGAATGGCAAACTCGCTGGAGCAGAGTATTACGGGTAGCGAAATAGATGAGTTATCGGAAGAAGAATTCTTGAAAAAAATCAAGAATTATCGAGTATTTGCCCGCGTATCACCAGAACACAAGGTTAAGATAGTGAAAGCATTTCAGTTCCATGGGAATATCGTATCGATGACTGGTGACGGAGTGAACGACGCCCCTGCATTAAAAATCGCCGATATCGGTGTTGCAATGGGGATTACAGGTACTGACGTGTCGAAAGGCGCGAGTGATATGATACTCACAGATGATAACTTTACAACGATTGTCCATGCGATAGAAGAAGGAAGAAAGATATATAATAACATTAAAAAATCGGTAATATTCCTGCTTTCCTGTAATTTAGGCGAAGTGGTGGCTATATTTTTTGCTGTGTTGTTTGACTGGTCATTGCCGCTACTGGCGACTCAAATACTTTGGATCAATCTAGTTACTGACTCATTTCCAGCAATTGCCCTCGGCATAGATCCTGGCGATAAGGATGTTATGAGTAAAAAACCAAGAAAACCTAAGGAAAGTTTCTTTGCTCATGGCGCTGGACAAAGGGCAATAATTGGCGGTACATTAATTGGTATTTTGACTTTGGCAGCCTTCTATTTTGGATTAGCTGAATTTGGCTATAGCGTAAACTCTAAGGATATACCGGAACATGTAATGATAAATGCTAGAACAATGGCGTTCGTAGTTCTTGCTGGCTCACAGTTATTCTTTTCCTTTTCAATGCGAAGCATCTACAAATCAGTATTCCAGATTGGCTTATTCTCTAATAAGTACTTGGTTGGTGCGGTGATATTTGGGTTCATTCTACAGTTAGGAGTAATTACAATACCTGCTTTTGCCAATGCATTTAAAGTGCATAATCTATCGGCATACGACTGGGGGCTGGTAATGCTCTTTAGTATAGTCCCGTTCATAATAAACGAAGTTTCTAAGTTATTCATCAAAGAGCCAGAAAGCTAACATTTAAAAGCCGTCCGAAGGGATAGTTACCTATTGAATGGAAATAAAGCCAAACTTGAGGATCAGTGTACATCAAGGGTGGCTTTATTTTTTAGACAGACATTTTTTTGTTTTCTTTATTGAGTTACTCTTTTTCCAAGTAATATTGAATCCACATCACGACTTCAGATAAAGAAGGGTGAGGTGTCATTGTTTCGCTGATACTAATTATGGAGTGCGGGTTTAAATTGCGAGTGAGTTTGGCTGCACGTAATTTTCTGACTGTGTTGGAGGCAATATTCTTATTAACTGGAGTAAGTTCTGTTTTACCAGCGTTCATGAGATTTATAAATGGTTGAAGTAAGATAGAGGAATGGGGACCGATGATATGAATTCCCAAGATTGCATTTGTCTTTTTATCAACCACAATTTTTACAAAGCCGTCATCTTCATCTCCTGGGTCAAATCCCATGGCAAAGCCTTTAGCGGTTGATGAATAGTGATGTTTAGCCGTGCGCAACGCATATCCTTCCTGAATAGCTTGTGATTCTGTTAAACCTATATGAGCAATTTGCGGATAAGTAAAGGTTACTACAGGTATAATATCGTAACGCGCCCAGCGCCAATTTTCTGGCTTGTGATTATTAAATAAGTTGTGAGCTAAAATTTCGGCCTCATAGTTTGCTTTATGGCGAAAGGGAGCTTTGCCGTTCACATCGCCAAAGGCCCAAATATTTGGGGCAGTGGTTTCGAGAAATTCATTTGTACGTATCCAGCCACGCTCGTCTGTCTCTATTGTAGTGTTTTCAAGACGCAAGATGTCCGAGTTAGGTTGTATTCCAGCGGCCAGCATAATTTCTTCGGTATGAATTTCGGTGAGTTCTCTGGTGGTGTTTTCAATAAAAGTTAGAACCTTTTCTCTATTTTCAACCCTTACAGCCGAAAGAGTGTGATTTAACAATACGGTAGTGCCAAGGTTACGGAGGCTTTTTAGAATTTGAGTTGAGATTTCGTCATCTTCCTTAACTAGTAGACGAGTATTGCGCTGCACTAATGTTACTTGGGTGCCCGCCGCCGAGAATATATGAGCAAATTCAGTACCAATTGGACCACCGCCCAAGATGACTAGACTTTTATATGGAGTTTTAGGATATTTTTCGCCGAATAAAGATTCTGAGGTTATATAGCCGACCGATTCCAATCCGTCAATTTCCGGTATATTTGTATGTGCACCTGCCGCGATAAAAATCTTATCAGCTGAAATTTCTTCCGAAACCGTTCCGTCATTTAGTGCGATTTGGATTACTTTTTCTCTGGTAAAGTAACCGGTACCTTGATATATATCCAAGTTTTTTGCCGCCTGATAATAAGATAAAACGTCTTTACTTTCGTTTATTTTTTCCCATACACGTTGTGAAACAGTCTCCCAATTTATACTCGCTGATCCAATGTTTATTCCTATTTTTGGAAATTTATCGATTTCTCTAAGATAGTCGGCAGCTGTGATCATTACTTTAGTAGGGATGCAGCCACGCGTTAAGCAGGTTCCTCCAAATCGACCTTTTTCTATTTGAGCGCATTTCAGCCCTTGTTTGAGTGCGGCATCTAAGACAATATTGCCAGAGCCGGAGCCAATTATTATTACGTCATATTTTTTCACAGGGTTGCTCCTTTCATTACTCTTCAATTCTATTTGAAACATCAATTTTACGAGAAAAGTTATTTGATCTTCTCATCTTATTATATAATTATAGTAAATTAATGTTAAAAATAAAATAATTAAGTTTTAAATAGTATGCTAAACAAGGTAGAAGGATGGTTTTGCAAATAGTCTTTATATCTATTTAGCTTATATTATATTTTAATGATTATTCATATAATCTTTCCTCCTCCTGATAAAAAATGCAAGCGTTTGTACTATAAAATAGTACAAGCTTGCGCTTTTTTTTTTGCCTTTTTTAGGCATTATTTTTCCTGAATTAAATAGTAATACAAAATAAAAAGTCCTCAATCATTTATTTGACTGAAAATGCTTGATTTTGTGCGTTGATTTTTTTGAGCTGTAAGAATGTATATAAATAAGAACCGATATATAAGGCAAACACAATCAAGCATAAGAGGCCTTTGGCTATATCGGAAAATATTAAATTATAGGGGAGAGGTTATTTAATGAGTAACTATTTATCATCAAAATTTACAGCCGATCAAATTTTAAAATTTATGGAAATGGCACGTGCAGCCTATGAGTCAGAAGAAAGTATTAAATCAAAGTATGGTAGCACATACCGGATTATCGTTGCGGAATCGAAAAAAACAGAAGGACAGTGTATTTTGCTTTTTGACGATACAAAGAAAGTGCAATACATAGTCAGCCGTGGAAGTTCAAATTTGACAAATTGGATCAAGGATGCAGAGTACATAAAAACATTAGATAGCAAGACAGGTATTTATATTCATAAAGGCTTTGTAGATTCAGCTAGAGAAATCTATGATTATATTTTATCAAAATTAAATACTGATTATACTACTTATTTAACAGGTCATTCTCTCGGTGGTGCAATAACTGTAATTCTGCATCTATATTTAATGAAGGCTGGTTTTTCTGTTCAGCAGAGTGTTACTTTTGGTCAACCAATGATTACCAATTATGATGGGGTAACCACATATAATAGTATTCCCTTGCTACGAGTGGTTAATAAAAAAGATTTAGTGCCGCTGTTGCCACCTTTAACGTATATTAGCAGCGAGTCTGGAGTTTATCGTCATTTTGGTGAAGAAACAATATTGCTTAAGGATGGTTATTACTGCAATTTAGACGAAACTAGCGCAGAAGATATTTCTGTATCAGATTTTTGGGCAAATACAGTTGCAGGACAAACAAGTATAATCGACCATATTCATGATCTGTATATTGCTAATATAAAATCAAAATTAAGTGGGACTACTAAGGTAGAGTATAGCGAACGTACAGATTATTTAAGTTAATCGTCCTAAAGCCCTCAGTCGTCTATTCGACTGCGGGCTTTTTGCTAGTACTTTTGGGTATTATTGAAAAATTATGGAATTAGATATAAAATTAATATAGCGAATTTACTAGATAAGGAGTAATTTATGAAAAAAATTATCTGTTTATTAATTGTACTTTCATTAGTAATTATGGATGGAGTTTGCTTGGCTAAAATCAAGAGGACAAAGGATGATTTTACTGGTAATGTAGAGATATATAGTCAATATATATTAAATGAAGGATTTACAAATAGTGGATTTTGGGGGCTGAATGAAACACAATATTTTTTGATTAAATCATTAAATCAAAATGATACCCCATATACAATAAAAATTGTTTTGAAAATGTACGGCAATCCATCTACTGATACTCCTACTTTTGGACAAAATGCTTATTTGAAAGTTGGTGAAAAGATTTATACTCTAAATTTAATACGTTCAGAGTATAAACACGAATTTAGTGATCTTGGAGATTTGAAAGGAACATATGAACTTCCCCTTGAAGCCGTAGATACGCTTAAGGATTCTAATGTGCCAGTTATTTTGCGAACTGAATGGAATCACACTGGGGAATCAAGTAATATTAAGGATTTTAAAGTTCCAAAAAGTTTAATTCAAGAATGGAAACGTGTAATATCACCTTCCTCATAGGCGGCGCCTTTGGTCTCTCCCAAGAAGTTCGCAAAGCCGCTAAAGAAAAACTATCCTTCTCCAAAATGACTTTTACGCATCAAATGGTGCGGTTGCTATTGGTGGAACAGGTGTATAGGTCATTTAAGATTAATAAAGGCGAACCATATCATCTTTAGCAGCGCAAAAAGACCTCAACCCTTAAAAAAAATCAGGGATTGAGGTCTTTTTGTTCTTATTTATCGAGATAGCTCATGTATTTTTATATCAGGGTGATGATAACGCTCTTTGTTAACGGAGTCTCTTTTATATTCAATTGCGTGCTGCGGACACCAATGTATGCAAGCCAAGCAATACTCACACTTATGTTGCCAGATTGGTCTACACTTAACAATTTTTATATTATCTGTCGGACAATTTTTTGCGCAAATTCCACAGCCATTACAGTTTTTTTCTGTCCAAAAATATTTATCCATATCATTTGGTTTGAACGAATTATAAATAGCCTCTTCGGCGCTATAATTAATAATATCCTCGATTTCAACTTCTGTTCTGTTGAGAATTGCTGTGGCAATTTTATAAGTTTCCTTTGGCTGATCATTAATTCTGTCAATAAAATCTTGCTTTGGATGCGGATAATACATAAACCACATGTTTCCTGGCATTGGTATACCAAATGCCGCTGATAACCTTCCTCCTCTGGAGTCCAGTATATTACTTATTTGCTTAAATGAAATAGCAGGATATCCCCCGTAATTAGCAACGGCAAAATAATAAGTATCTCTGTTAATAGGCATATTTTCTATAAATCGTCTTACCAAATGAGGTAGTCCCCGAAAATATACAGGAAAAACAAAGCCGATTTTATCTGATCTTGTATCTTCAAAGGCTTCAACTGTTCTCTTGCAAATTTGTATTATCTTAGTGTCTTTTAAGTTGCCTGCCAAATCTTTAGCTATCTTTAAAGAATTACCTGTTCCAGTAAAATAATAAATTATTGTACTCACTTTAAAAATTCCTCTCTCTTAAAAATGTGGCTTTAGTATGATGACTATCCCACCAAGCCAAAAGGCAATGCCATGTTGTTGTAAAGTTATTATCAAGATTTTTTCATGGACTTGCGTTTATAGCTAATATATAAACGATATCTCCATATCTTTTTTTCAGCTAGACTGCTTTTTTCAAATTATATACTATTTTATTTAAAAAGAAAGTATGCACTTTTAGGTAAGATACTATACAAAAAGGGAGTGGCTAGGAAACTCAAAATTATTGCCTTATCGATATCAAAGACGCGCTTATCAGGCTTGACCGGAAGTCTCTGCAATAACAGCGATAGCTATATTTACATACAGTCCACGGAACCCGATCATGGGGATCAAAGAGCCTAGTAAGAATGGTCCAAATTGTTAAATACGAAATAACCACAACCTACTAGATATGTAGATTGTGGTTATTTCGTATAAGGGTTTCGATATGAGTTAGTTATTTTTAAAAAAGATACAGATGCTGTTGGAACAAATAGAGGATTTTTTTATTAATACTTCAAAACATTAAAACAGTGGCTTACGAATATCAGCCCAATCATTTCAGGGTTAACTGGTTCAAATGGTTAATTTTATACTTTATTGCTTGGGATCTTTTCTGGCATGGCATTGTAATTATTCAACAATTTTTCTTATGAAAATTTTAAATAAAAAGCCGTCACTTTATATTTCTCATTCTAATGATTAAAACTTCTTGATGAATTTGTCTTCCTCTAATTCCCGAAATGCAAGTTGCAATTCTTCTTGGGTATTCATAACGATTGGACCACCCCAGGCAATAGATTCCCGCAGAGGTTCTCCTGCCATTAGGAAAAACCGTATCCCCTGATCAGAAGCTCTTATCAAGAATGTACCTGTTTCGTCAAATAATACGGCATGTTTAGCGGGAATTAGCTTATCGCTGCTAAAGGTTCCTGCTCCTTGAAAAATATAAACAAACAAAGTCGTATTTCCTGCAATATCCAGTGACCATTCTGCCCCGGGCGCTATTTCTACATCTAGCAGCAACGGCTTACAATAGTTGCCTTTCAGGGCTCCGATTTTTCCGTTGTACACTCCGGCAAGGATGTGTATCTGTCGGTCTCCCTCATCAATCACCGGGATGTCCTCTTTGCGTATTCCATGATATTTTGGAGGCACCATTTTATCTTTAGCCGGCAGATTAAGCCAGAGCTGAACTCCAAGCATCCTTTCACTGGGTTTTGGCATCTCCTGATGAAGAATGCCAGAACCAGCCGTCATCCACTGACATTCTCCGGTTAAAATCTTGTCCGTATTTCCCAGGCTGTCCCCATGCTCAATCTCACCTTCAATGAGATATGTAATTGTCTCAATGCCTCGGTGCGGATGCCAAGGGAAGCCTTTGATGTAGTCTTTGGGGTCCCACGAATCAAAAGCATCTAACATGAGAAAGGGATCAAATTCTTTCGTATCATCGTGCCCAATTACTCTCACCAGTTTAACGCCGGCTCCGTCCACAGTATGTTTTCCTGTCACAATTTTGCGGATATTTCTCAGTTTATTCATCGTAAACTCCTCCTCCATTTATAAGGCAATACGCGTCTTTACCGACAGATCCTCCCACCTTCTGACAGGCGAATCTGTTTAGGTATGAGAAAACTTGGATGAGTAATTATTTCGATAAAAACCTAATTTATCCTCCAATTTGCAAATCTCTGTGAAAATTATTAGATAAAACGAGACGAAGGGGCCTTAGTTAGCTGGTCTCTTGTTTTGGTCGCATTGATTTGTGATAAATGTCCAAAAGTGTTTTTTCATGGGTGACATAGGGCGATTTTTCTTTCTGACGATGGATATTTCACTGTAAATATCCTCAAGTAACGGAATGGCTGTCAGGACATTATTTTCTTGCTGCAATACGCTTTGGGGCAAAAGCGATACGCCAAGCCCTCGAGAGATCATCTCGAGAATAATGCTATGGCTGCCAACCGTACAGGAAATGTGGTACATAATCTCCTGTTTGGTCAGCTCGTTCACACCAAGGTGATGCAAGCTGGATTTGCGGTCAAGTAAGATGATTTTCTCTTGGGCGAGATCTTTCAGTGCTATAGAAGAGCATTGGGCAAAGGGGTGATTCCGCGGACAAATGCAGGCCATGCGCTCTTTGCGATAAGGCAAAATCTCGTATGGCGCAGTGCTTGTAAACAATTCGGTACGGACGAAGGCTAAATCCAGTACATCATTATCCAATAGTGTCAGGATGTCCTGCTGTGATTCTTCGTAGATATCGATGTTGGTCACTTCGCTGATGGCGGCTTGAAATTCAGCAATAAGTGCGGAAATGCGATAAGTAGATTCAATGGGAATGAGGCCTAAGGCGATATGGCGGTCACGGGCGGGATTACAGGCTTGTAGGGCAGTTACCACTTCACGGTGCGACTGCAAGGTTTGCTGAGCAAAGGGTAATAAAATTTTTCCCTGTTTGGTTAGTGTGACGCGCGAATGCTCTCTAGTAAAAAGGAGAGCGCCCAATTCATTTTCCAGGGCCTTTATTTGTTTGGAAAGAGAAGATTGCGAAATGTGATTATCGCTGGCGGCCTCGGAAAAGGTGCCCAAACGGACGATATCAACAAAATATGCGAGCTGTGAGAAATTCATAAGCACTCCTTTAGGTAAAGAATTTTTATTGATCACATACATTCTTTGCTGTGAGCATTCATTTTTGGAAAGATACAATGCCAATTTTGAATTGCTTTGCTGGGTAATTCTATTTACTATAGTGAATAGACGAAAAAGTGGCACAAGAAGGAGGCAGCGTATGACGAAAGTATACAGAGATTTACGAGAATTTTTAGCAACATTAGAAGAAGAAGGGCAATTGGTGCGGGTAAAAGAGGAAGTTATGCCTGAACCGGATATTGGCGCTGCCGGTCGCGCCGCAGCAAATATAGAAAATAGTCCGGCTATTTTATTCGAAAAGGTAAATGGTTATAACTATTCGTTGGTAACCAATGTGCATGGCTCTTGGCGCAATCACGCGCTCATGTTGGGTCTGCCCGAGGATACACCGATCAAGGAGCAGTTTTTTGAACTCAATCGCCGGTGGGATAAATTTCCCGTGCCTCCGAAAATTTTAGCGCGGGAAGAGGCTTTATGCAAGGAAAATGTCATAACCGAAAATATTAATTTGTTCGATATTCTGCCCTTGTATCGGATTAATGAACAAGATGGTGGATTTTTTCTGTCGAAAGCGTCGGTCATTTCCGGTGATCCAGAGTTTCCGGAGGATCTGAATAAGCTGAATGTCGGGATATACCGGATGCAGGTGAAAGATGTGGACAGATTGGCAATCCAGCCCATGACTGTGCATGATATTGCGATTCAGTTAGCCAAAGCGGAAGAAAAGGACGAGCCGCTACCGGTAGCTATTGCGCTGGGAGTAAATCCGCTTGTCACGTTTA
>JARBTT010000277.1 GCA_029240055.1 Anaerosinus sp. | reverse complement strand
ATTTTCATTAGTGAAAATGGACTAGGTGCCTTTGATACCCTTGAAGAAGGGGACATCATTAATGATGATTATCGGATTGCCTATATTGCTGAACATATTGCAGCAATTCAAGATGCAATTTCAGATGGTGTTGATGTATTAGCGTATTGTACATGGTCATTCACAGATTTGCTCAGTTGGTTAAATGGGTTCCAAAAACGCTATGGTTTCGTATATGTTAATTGTGATGAAGAATCTGAGAAAGATCTTCGCCGTATTAAAAAGAAAAGCTTCTACTGGTATAAAAAAGTCATTGAAACAAACGGTGAAGTAAAATAATTAGCTGTGAGAAAGAAATGCATGATAAACAATAGTTTAGTAATTAGATAAACTTTTGTCTTAAAAATACATTACTTGTGATATGTATAAGGATACCTTAATGCGAAATAAATCTCTTTTTTTACCTGAAAATAAGGCGTAAGATAGTCAATAGAAAATTTATTAGAATCAAGGTGCTTATATGCAAGAAGAAATTGCAAATCCGGCTGAAAAACAGAAGTTTATTACGAGAGATTTTGTCCTTATCTGCTTTTCAAACTTTTTCTTATTTTTAGGCTTTCAAATGACATTACCAATGTTACCTTTTTTTATTACTGATATTGGTGGTAGTGATCAAATTATTGGCGTTATCATCGGATTCTTTACGTTTTCGGCCTTATTCACACGTTCATTTGCTGGATATGCTTTAGAAACACGAGGACGTAAAGTTGTTTATGTATCGGGTTTAATTATATTTGTACTTACAATTGGTGCATATGCATTTATATCTTCATTAGCTCTAATATTCTTTGTTCGACTTCTTCAGGGTATTGGTTGGGGCTGTTCTGGAACGGCTTCTGGTACAATTGCTAGTGATTTAATTCCTTCATCACGACGTGGAGAGGGTATGGGGATTTATGCACTTGGAGCAAATACCGCATTAGCAATCGGTCCAGCGTTATCTTTAACATTGATGGATAGTCTCTCTTTTAAATATATGTTTCTGTTATGTGCCGGAAGTGGTTTGATTGCGGTCATTCTTTCACTATTTATTCGCTACAAAAAAGTTGATAAATCAATTGTTAAAACAAATGAAAAACATCAATTTTTTGAAAGGGCTGTATGGAAACCATCTGTTTTAATGTTTCTAATTACAATAACATTTGGTGGCATCGCTGCCTTTTTGCCTAAGTATGCGGCTAGTAAGGAAATTGATATTGCTCATGTAAAATATTATTTTGTTGCATATGCAATCGCTCTTATGTCAACTCGGTTTTTTACGGGTAAATTGTACGACCGTAAGGGTATGAAATTCGTTTTCCCTCCAGGTGCTGCAATGATCTTTATTGCAATGCTTTTGTTGGCGTGGCTGCCTAATATGAAGGTACTTATACTAGCTGCCATACTTTATGGATGGGGATTTGGCACCTTGCAACCAGCTTTTAATGCTTGGACTATCTCACTTGTACCTCAAAACAAGCGTGGAGCGGCAACTGCAACCTTTTTTAGTGCATTCGATCTTGGTGTGGGAACAGGAGCCATTATTTTTGGAGTAATTGGTGATTTATTTGGTTATTATATGATTTATCTTTTATCTGCTTGTTCAATGGTTTTTGCATTTATCCTTTTTCTTCGATTTGCAAAAGAAGGATCTTTTTCAAAATCGACTTTCTAACTTTAAAATTAATTTAGTTTTACACATTAAATAGCCGTTGCTACATCATCTACGTGGTGAAGCAACGGCTATTATTATTTAGACATTATAAAGCTACAGAGGGACCGAACTGTAACAATAAATTAAGAAATATTTCGATAACTCTCGTAATAAGTTATAACTGTTAGATTTAAAAATTTAACTTGTTTTTCTAATTGGAGGAAAAGCTGAAATGTCAATCCGAAATGTCAAAAATTTAATTTTGGGCAAACCATTGTCAAACGACCAACTTTCTCATCAAAAGTTAAATGTATTATGGGGTTTACCTGTCATGGCAAGTGATGCTGTCTCCTCTGTTGCTTATGCAATTGAAGAAATTTTAATGGTACTTGTAGCGAGTGTGTCTATTGGCTTAACTGCTTACAAATATGTTCCGTTTGTTTCTATACCTATTGTTGTACTACTGTTAACACTTGTATTTTCTTACACACAAATCATTAACCACTACCCAAGCGGTGGTGGCGCCTACTTGGTATCAGCGGATAATTTTGGTAAAAAGGCTGCTCTTTTAGCTGGTGTTGCCTTAGTAGTAGACTACATTATGACAGTAGCAGTTAGTGTCTCCGCTTCTACTGCTGCCATTATCGCTGTATTTCCATCTCTTGCAAGTTTTAAAACGCCCTTTTCATTACTTTGCCTTGCTTTTGTTACACTATCAAATTTGCGTGGTATGCGTGAATCATCACGTATTTTTGGTGTACCAACATATGTTTTTATTTTCTCCATGGGCATCATGATTGTGGTGGGGTTGTTCCGCGCAGTAACTGGCACACTTACCCCTATTGATCAGACCATTTATGCTAACACCTTTCATTCTGTTTCCAATGATATGATGATTATTATATTCCTAAGAGCATTCTCATCAGGGTGTTCTGCTTTAACAGGCGTTGAAGCGGTTAGTAATGCCATACCAAACTTCCGCGAGCCAGCACAGCGAAATGCAAAGTATGTACTCTTCTGGCTTGGTGGAATTATTGTCTTTATCTTCAGTGGTACAGCTATACTTGCAAGCTTATTGCATGTAGCTCCAGTAGAGGGAGTTACTATTACTTCACAAATGGGTAAAGCCATATTTGGTCATAGTTTTATGTTTTATATCTTACAGTTTTCAACTTCCCTTATTTTACTACTCGCTACGAATACAGCCTATAATGATTTACCTATTGTG
>JARBTT010000076.1 GCA_029240055.1 Anaerosinus sp. | reverse complement strand
CAATTGGAATTAAACAGTGAATTGAAAAATATGATTTTACATACATTGTGTGAGTTATATCAAATTCCGGCTGAAAAGTTTGAAATAAAATCTTGGTATGAGGAGATAGGCTGATGAATGAATTGCAAGAAAGAATAAAAAACATGCAAGTTTTTTTGCAAAATCATGGTTTAAATATACGGGTAATTTGGCTGGGTTTGATCGGGGTTTTACTTTTAATTTTCGGTAGTTTTTTTGATGGAAACCTATTCTCGTCAAAAATAGTACCAATACCAGAGACGAAGGAAGATACTACAATCATTACGAGTAAGAATACGGATGCTAGCTATGAGAAAAATTTGGAAAATAAATTGACGCAACTTTTGTCACGAACGAAGGGGGCGGGCAATGTAGCCGTTAGTATTACAGTAGAAGGTAGTGCGAGGCAGGAACATGAGAAGAACATCGTAAAAGAAACTAAAACGGTACAAGAAAAGGACACATCGGGTGGTGTACGGACGACTACTGAGATAAAAGAAAACCAACAAGTATTGGTTAGTAAAGAAAATGGTGTCGACAAACCCGTCATGTTAAGAGAAATAAACCCTGAAATAAAAGGTGTATTGGTGATTGCCGAGGGGGCGGTCGATTCGGTTGTAAAAGCGAATTTAACGAAGGCGGTAGAAACTGGTTTAGGGATTGCAAGTTATAAAATTACTGTTTTACCACAACGAAAGTGAGGTGTAACCTATGTTTATCGTTATAAACTCGTTAAAAAAATGGTCACTAGTATGTTTTTGTCTGTTATTGGTGATGATGATAAGTAGTATGGTGTTGAAGGAACATCAGGAACAAGTGAAAGCAGATAAATCAAATGCGATGCAGGTTGTTAAAGTATTTGATCCGGAAATTCAGGCTAAGATAGATTTTTTTACCGAATATCGCCTAGAACGTGATAAGTTAAGAAGTGAACATTCTGATTTACTTCGTGATACGATTAAAAATTCAAGTTCAGAAGAAGATCGACACAACGCACAAGAAAATGTAATGAAAATGGTACAAGAAAAGCAACGTGAAACCGAAATGGAAAATTTAATAAAAGCAAAAGGTTTTGCTGATGCATTGGTTTTTTATCGTGAAAATTCAGTGAATGCGATTGTGAAAGCAAACACATTGACCAAGGATGAGGTTATCCAAGTTGCTGATGTTATTTGTCGAATGACAAGTGTGAAGCAAGAAGACATTACAATCAGCGCGAAACCTTAATATATATGTATTTTGTTTGTATAATTTTTGGTTGTTTGTTATAATTTAATTATAGCTTTAAGATTACATAATTTATTATATAATATTGGGGGTTTAATCATGGATAACAAAGTAGATAGAGCTGAAACTAGTAGCGTTGGATCCATTCGTATAGCTGATGAAGTAGTGAGTATCATTGCCGGCCTTGCAGCGACTGAAGTAGAAGGTATCGCTGCTATGAGTGGTGGGCTTGTTGGCGGTATTGCTGAGATACTTGGAAAGAAAAACTTTGCAAAAGGTGTGAAGGTTGAAGTTGGTGAACGTGAAGCGGCTGTAGATTTATATATTATTGTCAATTACGGTGTGCGTATTCCAGATGTTGCTTTAACTGTACAGGAAAATGTGAAACGTTCTATCGAAAGCATGACAGGATTAAGTGTTGTCGAAGTCAATGTGCATGTACAAGGCGTTGGTTTCCAGGCAGATAATAAAGATGATGAAGTAAGAGTACGTTAGGAAGTGACATGGTTGTATGTTGATTATTGATCGTATTATATTAGCTATATATACATTAGCTATGGCGATTGTATCTTTGGGTGTCGTTGTTTTGACATTGCGACTTTTCCCTGAAGACGTTATATGGACAAACTTGATATTTTTAATTTCACGTTGGGAAACGGGTGGAATCGCAGCTCTTTTCATGCTGATTAGTCTACGATTATTCAAAGTGAGCTTTAGTTCAAGCAAACTGCAATCATCTGATGAAGCTATTGTTATTCATGGAACCTTAGGAGATGTCCGCGTTGCTATCATTGCAATTAAGAATTTAGTGGACAAAGTAGCTCGCAGTATTAAAGGTGTGCGGGACGTAAAAATTAATGTTAATGTTGTAAGCAACAAGCAGGGAAATATGGAAGATACAGCTGTAAGAATTAAAATTAAAATTGTTGTCGGACCAGAAAGTAATGTACCGGAAATTTCTGATCAAATGCAACAGCTGGTAAAAGACAAATTAAAAAATACAGTTGGTATTGATGTTGGCGAAATTGATATAGTCGTTGAGAATATATCGAATGCGACTGTTCAGAAACAACGTGTTATATAAACAAGAATTGTTTGCTAAGATAAAGAGGTGGAAAGATGGACATTAAGCTATTGCTAGAAGAGGCATGGCATAATCATCGAGGAAAATTAGTTGGTACTATATTAGGGATTATTATAGGGATATCTATTCTTCTTTTTGGTTTTTTCAAAACACTATTTATTATGATTTGTGGACTCATCGGGCTTTTTGTTGGTAAAAGAGTAGATGAGAAGGATGATTTAATGGATATTGTAGAAAAAATAATACCACCAGGATTTAGACGTTAATTTAGAGTTTAATCATAAAATATAGTTACATATTTGTGAATAATATGATATCATATCATGTTGATGAATTTTTTCATTAGGCAATTAAAAAGTGTTTTAAAAAGGAAGGTAGTTTATGAGTCGTAGAAAAGCTAGAGAAGTAGCTTTACAGGCATTATTTCAGCTGGATTTCAACAAAATTGATAAAGCTGATGCACTGAATGCTGTGTTAAGTGAAAGTGATAGTTTAAGTGATAATTTAAGCGATAGTGCTAGAACATATGCGAATGTAATTGTTGATGGTACACAAGAGCATTTAGAAGAAATTGATGCAATTATTTCAAAAAATTCTACTGAATGGAAAGTAGGACGTATGCCTGGCGTAGATCGTAATATTACGAGAATGGCCGTTTATGAGCTGAAATTTGGCAATGAAAAATTAGCACCCAATATTATCATTAATGAAGCTGTTGAACTAGCCAAAACATTTGGTACAGATGCTTCAGCTAGATTTGTCAATGGTATCTTAGGGGCGATGATTGAGAAAGGCTAGTTTTAGTCATAGTAGTGTATAGTGATAGCAGTATAGTTGGGTAGATATGGAGCAATACTGCTATCTCATATAAGTGGTATTTACCAGGCTTCGGTCTGGTTTTTTTATTATGATAAAATTAGTTTTATTGAGGGCTAACTGTGAGTATTTATAGTGTAAGTGAAATTAATAAACATATAAAGGGTTTTATGGATAATGATATTACATTACGTAGTGTATTAATTCGTGGCGAAATATCGAATTTTAAATGTCATTATTCTGGACATTGTTATTTTACGTTAAAAGATGTAGGGGCCAGTATCAAAGCTGTCATGTTTAAGAGTAAAGCACAATATTTAAAATTTACACCGACAAATGGAATGAAAATTGTTGCTAGTGGCTATGTTACAGTGTTTGAACGCGATGGACAGTACCAACTTTATATCAATGATTTATTTCCAGAAGGGATAGGTGAGCTTAGTCTAGCTTTTGAGCAATTAAAAGAAAAGTTAACAGCAGAAGGGCTATTTGAAGCAGGACATAAACAGGCCTTGCCTTATTTTCCAAAAACAATTGGGATAATCACATCGGCAACAGGCGCTGTCTTACGTGATATTTTTACAGTTTCAAAACGGCGTAATCCTAATATTGAATTAAGGATATTTCCTGTTCAAGTACAAGGGATAGAATCTGCTGAACAAATTGTGCATGCAATTGAAGTTTTTAATACAGACTATCCAGTAGATGTTATCATTGTTGGTCGGGGTGGCGGATCAATGGAAGATTTGTGGTCGTTTAATGACGAACGCGTTGTGAGAGCTATTTATCGTTCGCAGATTCCAATTGTATCTGCCGTTGGGCATGAAACAGATTTTACATTAGCTGATTTTGTGAGTGATGTTCGAGCAGCAACACCATCACAGGCAGCTGAGCTGATCGTGCCAGATACACGTGAACTATTAAGATATATACAAAACTTGCAAGATCGGTTAAGTAATCAAGTCTATACAAGGATTAGAGAGAAACACAATCGATTAACCGTTTGTTCCGAGAATAAATTGTTAAATAATCCGCAGTTGATTTTAGATCAAAAAAGACAACAATTAGATGAACAATTTGAGAAAATAGAACAATTAAAGAAAAACATTTTAGTAACCAAACATCATAATTTAAATATTTTATTAGAAAAATTAAACTTATTAAATCCATTGGCGTTAGTAGCACGTGGGTATAGTGTGGTTAAGCTGGAAGAACAAGTCGTAAGAAGTGTTGGCAACATAAAAACTGGACAAAATATAGAAATAGTATTGAGTGATGGTAGTATAGAAGCGATGGTAACTAAGGTAAAGAAGGGAGTCAGAAAACGTGGCACGTGCAGTAAGTAAAAAGATTTCTTTTGAAGAAGGTTTGGATAAATTAGAGAGTATTGTAAAAGAGCTGGAGCTTGGTGATATCAATTTAGAAGATTTACTCGAAAAATATTCTCAAGGGGTTATGTTGTCAAAAGTTTGTATTGATCAATTAGATCATACTGAAAAAGCAATAGATAAATTGTTGAAAGAGACAAAAGGGAAGCTTAGTGATACTGTTTTTGATATGGGGGAGGAATAGCGTATGTTTAAAGAATATTGCAGTGAAAAAATACATTTAATAGAATCAGAACTTTTAACTATACTTCAGGCTGATGAATGTATCGAGCCTGTACTTTGTGAGGCGATGCAGTATAGTTTAATGGCTGGGGGGAAAAGGTTAAGACCAATGCTACTTATGGCAGCGGCAGAGGCAATTGGGGAAAAAGGCAGTAAATATTTAAAAGTTGCTTGTGCACTTGAGATGATTCATACGTATTCTTTGATTCATGATGATCTACCAGCAATGGATAATGATGATTATCGTCGTGGAAAACTTACGAATCACAAAGTCTATGGCGAAGCAATGGCGATTCTAGCCGGTGATGCCTTGTTGACACTGGCCTTTGAAGTAATGGCAAATCAAGAAGATGTAGAGCCTGCTAACTTAGTAAGAGTGATTGGTGAAATGAGTAAGGCAGCTGGTCAAGCTGGAATGGTTGGAGGACAGGCAATTGATTTATTGTCAGAAAACAAATCGATTACGGCAGATCGACTTAAGTTAATGCACCAAGCTAAAACAGGTGCGCTATTTCAAACGGCAATTCGTTCAGGGGCGATTTTAGCAAATGCTACAGAAAAACAAATTTCTGCACTTACATGCTATGCAGATAATTTTGGATTGGCTTTTCAAATAACAGATGATATTTTAGATGTTATTGGGACCGAAGAAAACATCGGAAAACCAGTCGGTAGTGACGAACGTAATCATAAAGCAACATATGTATCGTTGTATTCTATAGAAAAAGCAAAAGAAATGGCAAATGATGCAGTCAATAATGCTTTGGACTCATTAACTATTTTTGGTGAGGAAGCAAAAATTTTACGTACAATTGTAAAGTATCTTATATCACGTAACAGTTGAGGTGAAATAATTGAATTCCTTTTTTACAGCAATTGCAGACAATAAAATTTTAATGGTAGCAATCGCTGCTTGGGTTTTAGCGCAGGTGTTGAAGACGATTATTTATTATTGTCTACTAAAAGAGGTTACTATCGAACGCATGTTTGGCGCTGGAGGCATGCCTAGCTCTCATTCTGCCCTTGTTGTTAGTTTGAGTACGGCAATTGGGATGATTGAAGGTGTAGAATCAACAAATTTTGCAATTTCCGTAGTGTTTGCTGTTGTCGTCATGTATGATGCAACTGGTGTAAGACAGGCAGCAGGAAAACATGCAAAGGCCATTAATCGAATCGCTAAGCAATTGAGTTCGAAAAATACATTTGATGATATTAGTCTAAAAGAATTATTAGGGCATACACCCATAGAAGTGATTGCAGGCGCTTTGCTAGGATTTTTTGTAGCCTATATTTTTACAAAATAATACTTTTTCGATGAATAATATGATATAATATTCAGAAAACATTGATTGAAATGCTGATTTTACTTTATTTAGAGTACGGTCACATTTTATATATATGGAGTTTTATAAGGAAGTGACTTAATTTTGCGTAATATATTAAGTTCGATTGATAGCCCTGAACAACTAAAAAATCTTTCTTTGGCACAGCTTAATAAGCTCGCAGGAGAAATCCGCGAGCTTATTCTTACTACAGTAGCAAAAACGGGAGGACATTTGGCGCCTAATCTAGGCACTGTTGAATTAACGATTGCTTTACATACGGTATTCAATTGCCCGGAGGATAAAATTGTTTGGGATGTTGGACATCAAGCTTATGGACATAAAATATTAACTGGTAGACGTGAACGCTTTGATACGTTAAGGCAACCAGGGGGGATCACTGGATTTCCTAAACGCAGTGAAAGTATGTATGATAGTTTTGGTGTTGGCCATTCTAGCACATCCATTTCTGCTGCGTTGGGCATGGCGATTGCGCGTGATTTAGATGATAAAGATAACTATGTCGTAGCTGTTATTGGCGATGGTTCAATGACAGGGGGCGAAGCTTTTGAAGCTTTAAACAATGCTGGTGATTTAGGAAAACATTTAATCGTTATCTTAAATGATAATGAAATGTCGATCGATAAAAACGTTGGTGCGTTAGCAGAATATTTATCTAAGATGCGTACGGCTCCAACATACAATAAGGTAAAGCACGATTTAGAATTTTTGCTGAAACGGATACCGACCATTGGTGGCAGTGTTGCTAAAGCAGTCGAACATTTAAAGGATAGTTTGCGATTTTTACTTGTTCCAGGTGGCTTATTTGAAGAACTGGGCTTTACCTATGTTGGTCCAATTGATGGGCATAATATTGAGCTTTTAACTGACGTCTTGGAAAAAGCAAAAACAATGCAAGGTCCGATCTTGATTCATACGTTGACAAAAAAAGGTAAGGGATATTTCCCGGCAGAAATTGAACCAGATAAATTCCACGGTGTTGGTCCATTCTGTCTTGAAACTGGTGAAGTTAAAAAATCGGCAAACCCGATACCGTCTTATACGTCTGTTTTTAGTAAAGCTTTGCTGAAACTGGCAGATCAAGATAAAAATATTGTCGCTATAACGGCTGCGATGCCAACCGGAACTGGTCTGAAAAAGTTTGCTGATCGTTTTCCAGAGCGTTTTTTAGATGTTGGTATTGCTGAACAACATGCAGTGACTGTTGCAGCTGGCCTAGCGAGCCAAAAAAAGAAACCAATTGTTGTACTTTATTCAACTTTTGCACAACGTGCCTATGATCAAATTATTCACGACGTATGTTTGCAAAAATTGCCAGTTGTGTTTGCTTTAGATAGGGCTGGGATCGTTGGTGAAGATGGGCCGACACATCATGGTGTATTTGATTATAGTTTTTTAAGGCATATGCCGAATATTACACTTATGGCACCAAAAGATGAAAATGAATTGCAACATATGCTATATACTGCATTTCAACTAAAAGAACCAGTAGTCCTGAGATATCCACGTGGTAATGGTGTCGGCGTTAAACTCGATGAAGAGTTAGTAACCTTACCAGTTGGTATGGCGGAAGAGATAAAATCAGGCGATGATATCGTGTTTTTTGCAATCGGTTCCATGGTAGAAGCTTGTAAACAAGCAAGTGAATTTTTGGGCTATATTGGTATTGAGGCTGGGGTTGTTAATGCCAGGTTTATCAAGCCGCTGGATGAGGACATGCTGATTCGTATTGCAAATCGCACAAAATATATTGTCACTGTAGAGGATAATGTATTGGCTGGCGGATTTGGTTCGGCCGTGTTGGAATTTTTGAATGATCATGGGATAGCAGAGCCAAAAGTTTTAAGACTTGGATTACCGGATAAATTTATTGAACAAGGGCCGAGAAAAGATTTATTAGCGAAATATACACTAAGTGGTGAAAATATAGCAAAAAGTGTGAGTGCTTTTATAAAGTCAGATGAGGTACGGTGAAATAGTATGGCAAAAGAACGATTAGATGTGTTGCTGGTTGAACGGAATTTGGTAGTGAGCCGTGAACGAGCAAAAACTTCGATTATGGCAGGTCTTGTTTATGTGGATGGACAAAAGGTTGATAAGGCGGGTACTTTAGTAAAAGATACTGCGGATATCAAAGTAACTGGTGATAGTATTGGCTACGTAAGTCGTGGTGGGTTAAAATTAGCAAAAGCAATTAAAGAGTTTGCTGTTGTTTTAAAAGATAAAGTTGTCGCTGATATTGGTGCTTCAACAGGCGGTTTTACCGATTGTTCTTTAAAAAATGGAGCCAGTAAGGTATATGCTATTGATGTTGGATATGGGCAACTTGCGTGGTCTCTGCGAACAGATGAGCGCGTTATAAATATGGAACGAACGAATATAAGAAATGTACAACCTAGTGATTTGGCCGAAAAATTGGATTTCGCCTCCATCGATGTTGCATTCATTTCGCTCGAGAAAGTTTTGCCAGCAGTCAGAGAGCTTCTATTGCCAACAGGGGAAATTGTAGCGTTGATTAAACCACAATTTGAAGCTGGGAAAGATAAAGTTGGTAAAAAGGGCGTAGTACGTGAACCTTCAATCCATAAAGAAGTTATTAATAAAGTAATTGATTTTTGCCAACAAATTGGTCTTACGCCAATAAATTTGACGTATTCTCCTGTTAAAGGGCCAGAAGGTAATATTGAGTATTTATTATATTTAAATTTGGACAGCACGTATGAAAGTGATATAGATCAAGTAAAAGTAAATGCTATTGTCAATGAAGCGCATAGTAGTTTAAAATAAAAGAATTGGAGGCGAGTAATTTTGTTTACAATAGGTGTTTTTCCAAATACAAACAAAGCAAATGCAGATCTAGTTTTAAAACGTATTGTTGATTTTTATAAAACTAAAAAAGTAAAGTTATTATTGCCTCAAAAAGCTGCGGATGAATTAGGTTATGCGCATTTAGGTACAGAGAATTTACTTGATGAAAAAATAGATATAGGTCTGACAATTGGTGGTGATGGTACACTCTTAAATGCTTGTCGTAAAGTAGCAGATAGAGATATTCCAGTTTGCGGGATTAATATTGGCAGATTAGGATTTTTGGCTGATATTGAATTAGCGGAACTTGAAAGTAAATTAGATAAAATTTTAAATAATGACTATCGTATTGAAGAACGTTTAATGATTGCGGCAATTATCAAAAGAGATAGTGTAATGACGTATGTTGGTTCAGCCATCAATGACATCGTGGTGACAAAAGGTGGTTTTGCCAGAATGCTTACGCTGGGACTCAGCATTGATGACTATCTGGTTGCAAACTATCAAGCAGATGGATTAATTGTATCTACCTCAACCGGGTCTACAGGGTATTCCTTATCCGCAGGTGGCCCGATTATCAATCCGAGTCTAAAGTTATTATTGGTAACACCGATTTGTCCACATACATTAAATGCAAGGCCAATGATTATATCTCAAGATGAAGAAGTTCGCATTAATATTGCTGCATCGCATACGGATATTATTCTTACTTTTGATGGACAAGATTGTTATCATTTACTTCCTGGTGATGAAGTCATTGTTAAAAAATCACCACTTATAGCGCAAATCATTAAATTTGAAGATAAAAATTATTATCATACAATGCGAACAAAGTTGTGGAAGGGCAATTGAGTATGCAAACGATGAATGTGGTAAAAGTAGCGCATAAATTATTATTAGATAAACTAAAAGTTTCTAATTGCATTTTTGATGCTACGGCGGGCAATGGAAATGACACCATTTTTTTAGCCGAAAATTCTCCAGATAAGGCCAAAATTTATGCTTTTGACATTCAACAAAGTGCTTTAGATGCAACGAAACTTAAATTACAAGAAACTGCTTTTCTAGAAAAAGTAAGTTTAATTCTAGCAAGTCATGATAAAGTGGACGAATATATAAAAGCTAACATTGATATTGCGATGTTTAACTTAGGTTATTTGCCAGGTGGTGATCATACCATTACTACGGTCGCTGAAACGACGATAGCAGCGTTAGAAAAAACAATTACATTGCTTAACGTTAATGGTATTATAGCTATAACAGCATATACAGGACACGATGCCGGTGCAATAGAATATAGTCAACTGGTAATGTTGTTAATGAATTTACCAGTAAGAAACTTTACAGTGGGTTGTTATTCTATGATGAATCATGCAAAAACATCACCTGTATTATATTTAGTTGAAAAAGTTAGGAGTTGATTGAGTGAAAGCGATACGTCATGCTAGAATAAAGGAAATTATTGAAAATACTGTTGTTGAAACGCAAGAAGAACTTGCTGAATCTTTACGTAAGCAAAATATTGAAGTTACCCAAGCAACTGTATCAAGAGATATAAAAGAGCTGATGTTAATAAAAATACCAACAGGTGATGGTCGATATCGTTATGCTTATCCGCTAGAAAAAAACATTGTTTTTTCTAAAAATCGTATGGCACGAATGTTTCAGGATTCTGTAATTGGATTGAATTATAGTGAAAATATCATTGTAATTAAAACGTTGCCTGGAACCGCCAATGCCGTAGCCTCTACTTTGGACTATGCAAAATGGCCAGAAATCATTGGTACTGTCGCTGGTGATGATAATATCTTAGTGGTCATCAAACCGATTGAAGCTGTACCACAAATTTTAAGAAAACTTGAACTGCTTAGTAGTTGATCTAGGAGAAGAATATTATGCTAAAAACTTTAACAGTATGGAATTTTGCTCTCATTGAACATGTAAGTATTGATTTTACGACAGGGTTAAATATTTTAACTGGGGAAACTGGCGCAGGTAAATCGATTCTCATTGATTCTGTAGGCGTTATTTTAGGTTATCGTACTACAACGGATAATATTCGTAATGGAAACGATTGGTTGCAGGTAGAAGCAGTCTTTGATATAACCAATTATCAAGAAATTTATGGATTTTTAGCTGA
>JARBTT010000075.1 GCA_029240055.1 Anaerosinus sp. | reverse complement strand
ACAGTTGCCCGTACACACGCTTTCCAGGCGTGCTCCTTCAACCAATCGGACATCTCTCCATTTGCTTAAATTAATAAGTTTATTCAGTTATCACAGTTTTCCGCTGCGACCTCTAATAGAATATCATTATATTAACCATTTGTCAACTCTATTATTTATTTAATTTTGAAATATCTTCAGAAAAGAGTTGTTAGACGAAACAACTCTTTTAGTATTTATTGTATACCATCTGTAGCGATGAGCAATTGGATCAAACCAATCTTCGTATCAATATTTATGACTGCTCGTTTACTGCCACTTGGAATGACACCTCTACCAAATTTTTGCGGCTGTAAATCTACATCTAAGTTGCGATTTGATAAATGCACAACAAATAAACCATTCACCACATTCAAAAACTCTGCGACACTATCCAACGCCAATTGATCTACTTCATCCATCGCTTCTTTGCTATATTGCTGGGCAATCTTTAAGAGAACCTCATCCGCTAGCAATAAACCTGTCCCTAAATCAAGTTCACCATTCATTCTTTGGGTAATCAACCATTTTCCCTTGCTCTTGATTTCTGTACTGGAGACAAGAACGCCTTCAATATCCACAAACTTAACCAATGCCTCTAGAAACAGTTCCGTATATTCCACATACAATTCTCGAACTTCCTCAAAGTCAGTACAACATATTTGGTTAAATTCACTCTTACTAAATGATTCATGAATGCTCAATTGATTATTATCTCTATATTCTTTTAATACTTTTCCTAATTCCGCTAAGGTCATAAATCCTCTGCTAATTATAGCTTGGGCAACGCTCAAATTGCTATCTTCACGGGCAGCCAGAATACTACCTACTTGTTGTTCCGTTAACAAACCTTCATTCACTGCAACTTCGCCAAACAGTTTATCTTGATCAATTTGAATTTTTTGGATTCTTTCAATTTGTTCAGCAGACAATAGCCCCTTATGTAAAGCAACAACACCAGGGGCAACTCGTTGGAATTTATCTTTTTCGAGAATTTCCAAAACTTGTTCACTACTCAGCAAATCTTTATTGAAGAGATATTGTGCTAGAAATTGACTAAGCATTGCTGTCTACCTTCTTTCTCAGGTCTGTTAAAGCCTTTTCTATTTGCTCCACAGTATACGGCTTTTGAATGAAATCAACTGCACCTAGTTTTACTGATTCCAATAGTTTTGCCGAAGTTCCTGCCGATGACAGCATAACAACATACGCTTTTTTGTCTATTTCACGGATTGCTTTTAAAGCCTCCATCCCACCAACTTCTGGCATAACAATATCCATAAATATTCCATGAGGACGTTCTTTTAAGAACATCATCACTGCTTCTTTGCCATTTTTAGCTTCCATGACCTCACAATTTCTACTTTCCAATTCTTGCGTTAGCTTTTTCCTTAATAAGCTAGAGTCATCACAAATTAATATTTTCAATGTTTTTTCCAACACTTTCACCCCTTATAATCCAATCAACCTTCTGTAGCTTTTCAACTGACTTGCAAAGAACTTTTAAGAATAGAAGTATAAATTCATATTAATTATATCATAAATAATTACATAAAATAATGTTTTTGAATTTCAGTAAGAATTTTTTCTAATTACCTGTTTTTATAAGCATTGAATATATTCTTGAGCAATTAATATTTCCTTTATATATTTACACAAATGCATTCTTATCGTATAATGTATTCATAAATCTAAATTTTATTGGCAAAGACGCCTGAGTTTTGTAACTCATGGCGTCTTTTTTTATTTTAAATTGTTTTTCCAGGTTTTTATGCAATAAGTTCATAATTGTAATGAATCAATGTACTAACAAATATTAATCGGACTGCTACAAATATTTTGTTACAGTCCTTATTTCATAAAATAAGGAGTGAGGTTTTCATGATACTAGATAATGAAATTATGACGCTATCCGAAGAATTAAAAGACATCACCATTACCCGTCGGCGTAATTTACATCATCATCCCGAATCCGCATGGACAGAGTTTCGTACGGCAGCATTTGTCGCTGATACGCTTTCAGACCTAGGCTATGAAGTTCAGACTGGCAAACAAGTCATTGCTGAATCTGCGATGACGGGCGTGCCAAAAGCAATTATTTTAGCTGAACATATGAAACGTGCGATGAATCAAGGTGCAAATCCAAAATGGGTAAATAAAATGGGTGGCGGAAAAACGGGTGTTCTTGGTATTTTTAAATTTAAAAAGTCAGGCCCTACGGTTGCTCTTCGTTTCGATATGGATGCGAATGAAATTATCGAAGCACAAACAGACCAGCATCGCCCCTGCAAAGAAGGTTTCACTTCCTTAAACAAAGGATTTATGCATGCCTGCGGTCATGATGGGCATACTTCCGTCGGCTTGGCCGTCGCCGAAATTTTAATAAAACTCAAAGACGAGCTTGCTGGTACGATAAAACTTATATTTCAACCTGCTGAAGAAGGCGTTCGTGGTGCCAAAGCCATGGCTGAACAAGGTATCGTTGATGATGTAGATTATATACTTGGAGCACATCTGGGTTTACAAATGAAAAAAACTGGTGTTCTTGCTTGTCATATCACTGGATTTTTAGCAACGAGTAAATTTGATGCAGAATTTACTGGCCTCCCCGCTCATGCTGGTGCTGCACCAGAAACAGGTAAAAATGCTTTACTTGCTGCATCTTGCGCTACGTTGAATCTTCATGCAATTCCCCGCCATAGTGAAGGTTCCTCTCGCATTAATGTCGGGATATTAAACGCAGGCAGTGGACGCAATGTGATCCCCGCAAATGCACTTTTAAAATTGGAAACTCGTGGCGCCACAAACAACATCAATCAATATATGGTAGCCGAAGCACAAAAAGTGATTAAAACCGCGGCAATGATGTATGGCGTAGATGTGAAAATCACTGAAATGGGCAGCGCTGCTGGCGGTAATACCAGCCTAGAACTTGCGGATAAACTGTCGCAAACAGCAAAACGTCTCGGTATTTTCGAAGAGATTGTTCCAACTTGCAACTTTGGCGCGAGCGAAGACTTCTCTTATTTTATGGAACGGGTTCAAAAGCACGGCGGACAAGCTGCTTACCTGATGATTGGCGCAAACCTTGCGGCAGGACACCATGATTCCTATTTTGATTTCGACGAGACAGCACTTGATCTTGCAACAAAAGTCATTTCAACCTCCGCTATTGATCTATTAAATAAAGTAAAATAAGACGAAATAACTTTTATTATTAGTTGCATTATTTCCATTCTACGTTTACCATTAAATCAAATACATATAGGATGGTGATATCATGGTCTCTGAGAAAAGACTAGCAATTAATTTTGAAAAGATGAGTACAATTACAGCCCCAGGTCAAGGTATTACACGTATTGCCTTTAGTGATGAAGATTGGCAAGCTCGCAATTTTATTATAGAACTCATGAAGGAAGCCGGTCTAGCAATTCGTATTGATCATTTTGGCAATGTCATTGGTCGCCTGGAAGGAACAGATCCAAAAGCTAAAGTTGTTATGCTTGGCTCACATATTGATAGCGTACCAAACGGTGGTAATTTTGATGGTGTCGTTGGCGTTCTTGGTGCTATTGAGGCAATCAACTGTATAAATGAAGCAAACTTTGTAAATGTACACCCTATTGAAGTTGTTGTTTTTATGTCGGAAGAATCCAGCCGTTTTGGCGTTGCTACACTTGGTAGCAAGGCAATGTGCGGCGAAATGGATGTCCATACACTAAAGAAATTGGTCGATAAAAAAGGTCATTCTCTTTACAATACTTTAAAACTTCGCGGTTTAGATGCCGATAAAATCGATGAAGCAGTATATCCTCATGAATTAAAAGCATTTATGGAACTTCACATTGAACAAGGCAAAGTACTAGAAGCAACGAATACCCAACTTGGTATTGTTACCGGTATCGCAGCACCTACCCGTATGAAAGTCATCATCAACGGGCAAGCGGATCACTCTGGTGCTACCCCAATGAACATGAGGCAAGATGCACTTTGTGCGGCTGCTGAAATCATCTTGCAAGTCGAAAAACTCGCTAAGTCATCTGAAGAATTCCCTGTTGTCGGTACCACCGGTATTATCCATGCCCACCCTGGCGTCATGAACGTTGTCCCTGGTACGGTTGAACTAGGTATAGATATTCGCAGTATTTACATGGAAACTAAAATCAAAGTTGTGAAAGCAGTCATGGCTAAAATCAAAACCATCACTGAAAACCGCAACCTAACCGCTGATATTACGACCCTAACCAACGAAACTCCTGTAAGATTAAAAGATGAAGTTATCAACTTCCTTGATGACATCTGTAAAGAAAAAAATTACTCCCATATGCAAATGCCAAGTGGCGCTGGACATGATGCAATGCACTGGGCACATACTACACCTACTGGCATGATTTTTATCCCATGCAAAAATGGCATTAGTCACAATCCTGCTGAACACGCAGAAATGAAAGACATTGTCGCTGGAACTGAGGTTCTTTACACAGCGATTTGTAAATTAGCAAGTAAAGAATAAGTAAAAAAATCTGAATATTAATTTCTCAATTATTAAGGGGCTGCATCATTCACATATGATGCAGCCCCTTAACATTTATTTGAAATTCAAAATTCACTGGTCAAACGTACTTTTCCTCGTTCTGTGATTTTCGTGCCAGCACGCCCTTGTTTTATACATACCAATCCTCGTTCACTGAGTTTTTGGAGAATCGGACGAACACTTTGCTCACTAAGAAAGATATTTTGTTCCAGTAATTTATCCGCAAGCTCCTTACGTCCAATATACCTCTGATCTTTCTCAGCCTCATAAAGAAGCTTTAAAATTGCTCGTATTTCATCCATTTGACCAATTTTTTCTAAGTCTTTTTCTTCTTTTTGCTGACTCTGATGGAAGTGATTTAAAATATGTACAGGTAAATTTTCCACCCCAAATCCTTCCCCCATACTAGCCATATACTCAATACAGTTGCGCAATTCGCGAATATTTCCAGCCCATTGATGTTCAAATAGTACCTGCATTGTTTCCTGTGGAAAATCTACTTTAACCTTCTTTTCCTCTAAAAAACGCTTAATTAAATAGGAAATATCCGATTTTCGTTCCCTCAGTGGCGGAATCCGCAAATTAAATACATTTAAGCGAAAATATAAATCCATGCGGAATTTTTTATTTTCCACCATTTGGTATAGATTTTGATTTGTTGCCGCAATAACACGGATATCTATCGGAATAATTTTTGTTCCGCCAACACGTATGAGCTCTCGTTCTTGCACAACACGGAGTAATTTCACTTGGGTTTCTATAGAAATTTCCGATATTTCATCAAGAAAAATCGTTCCTTTAGTCGCCATTTCAAATAAACCCTGTTTACCGCGCCGACTCGCACCTGTAAAAGCCCCCTCTTCATAACCAAACAATTCGCTTTCCAGTAACGAGCCGCTCAACGCAGCACAGTTAAAAGCGACAAAAGGCCCCTTGCAACGTTCAGAATAATTGTGAATCGCCTGTGCAAAAAGTTCTTTACCCGTGCCACTTTCCGCTTCTATTATAATGTCACTATCTGTACATGCGGCTTTCTGCGCCAAAAAAATTGCTTTACGAATGGCTTGATGATTTCCGAGAATATTCGAAAAGGTATATTTTGCAATATGACCTTGGCCTGCCATTGCCTCATGGATTTTTATATTCTGATTTTGAATACTTTCACACTGACGAATCGTCAAAATTCCTCCGCTGCTTTGCCCGTTTTTCAAAATCGGCGATTTATTGATCACATAATAGATACCATATAAAGAAAATACAGCATCTTTCAATTCATCTACTTCACAAATTTCCTTGGTCGAACTCTCTGTGAATAGATTTTCCAAAGGTTGATCCAACAAACGTGGTATCTGACGAAAAAATCTGACTGCATGTTGATTATAAATTTTTACACGACGATCTACATCAAACGTCAAAACAACATAATCAATCATATCAAGCAACTGTTCAAAATCTTCCTTCGTATCATAAAAACGATAAAACAAATTTACAAAACCTGGACTAACAGGAACCATTTCTTTCATATGCGAGTAAAGTAACTGCTTCGTCACCTGATTTACCAGATTGAGCTTATGTAGAATATCAAAGATCGTAGAAACATCAACTAACCGCGTCCCAATATCAATCGTATGTTCAATATAATTTGGTACACTTTCTCGTTCATTTGGTGTAATGGCATAGCGAATTTCTTGATAATTTTCTGGCTGATTATTATTAAATGGAATAAGTTCTAACTGATAAAGTCCCAATTCATACAATACGGCAATCGTCTGAATCGACATCTCCCAATAAGTGTTAACGACTAGTACTTTTGTGTTTGAAGGTATCTGACTAATCTTGATCCATGCATTTTTAGAAATCGTCCGCCGTACAACCAAAAGTTCTGTCTGCGGCATAAGATATTTTTTGACAATTCCAGCAACTTCTTGTGAAGGCACAAGTGCCAGATCACAATTGATATATGAATTAATGCCTTCTTCGATAGAATAGCTGATAAAATCAATATATTCACCAAGCAAGGACTGTAATTGATAAACAAAATGAAATCTCTTACGCAATAGCACAATAGCAACGCGTGGTTTTTCCATAAAAATCACCCACTTTCACATACGATATGGTTAAATTGGTTATATATCTTATTATATTTTAAACCATTTTAACATAGATTTTCCCCTTTTGCCTACCTATGTAACTTTCCATTCGACACAAAAAGCTTTTATTTCTGCATTTTTCAGAAATATATAATAAATTTTGTTTATTGGCACATAACTTGCATATATATTTAAGTAACTATAAGATTGTCCAATCTTGTATAAAACGAAAAGGGGAGATTTTCTATGGAAGAAAACAAACAGCATAGTCCAACAGAACCTACAAAACTGACCGTACCTTGGTATGGATTTGTCTCACTTATTTTTGCCATTCTTTTTTTCTCTGGTATATTCAATAACGTAAGTGGTGGATTAAAAGCACTTGATTTCAGTGCCCTTCTCGGTAAATTTGGTTCTGTACAAGGGACAAACGGTGCTGCTACTATATTTACTGGACAAGCAGGTCTTGGCGCACGCGACGGTTTCTTATTTGCCCTCAGCCTAGCGCCAAGCGTCATGCTCGCACTCGGAGTTGTTGAAGTAGTAACGAATCTCCAAGGATTAAAAGCCGCTCAAAAATTGCTGACTCCAATCCTTCGCCCGCTACTTGGCATTCCAGGCATTACTGGCCTTGCACTGATCTCTAGTTTACAAAGTACCGATGCTGGTGCTGGAATGACAAAATCACTGCGCGAAGAAAATCAGATGACCGATAAAGAACGCTTGATCTTCTGTCAGTTCCAGTTCAGTGCTGGAGGCACAATCACCAATTACCTGGCAACAGGTTCTGCATTATTTGCATCCTTGACTGTTCCAATCATTCTACCACTTATAGTTTTATTTGCATTTAAAATATTTGGCGCCAATCTCATGCGTCTTTATCTGAAACGCTTTAGCGAGGAGGAAGTAAAATAATGAACAAATCTTTAATTGATATATTTGTTGAGGGTGCTAAAAAAGGTCTTCACATTAATCTCAATAGTATCATTCCAAATCTAGTAATGGCTTTTGTATTTATTGAAATATTAAAAATCACTGGCCTACTTGCATTTCTCGGCAAAGTCTTCGCTCCGATTATGGCGATTTTTGGATTACCAGGCGAAGGTATTACCGTTCTTCTAAGCGCATGGCTTGCTATGGGCGGCGGCGTTGGTGCCTGTGCAAGTCTTTTCAATGAAGGTATTCTGACCAAAGAACACGTGACCATCTTAATCCCAGCAATTTTTCTTATGGGGGCGCAAGTACAATACATGGGACGCTTACTCGGTACAGCAGGCATTCCAAGTCGTCACTACCCAATCTTGCTTGGCATTTGCATACTAAACGCTGCACTTTCTATGTTGGTTATGCGTTTTCTCGCATAGTATCAATCAAATTCTTATCTATAAACGAAAGGATCCCATATTATGAAAATTTTCAATTTAGCTGATTATCTTAACGATTTAAAATATCTTGTCAATTTTGACAATGGCAGTTACACCCCCGCCGGAACAGCAAAAGTCGCCGAATTTTTCAGTGAAAAATTCCGAGCAGCTGGTTGGCATGTTGAAAGAATCGGAGTCGGTGACGCAGTTGGCCCTTGTTTAAAAATCACCAATTGTCCCGATGACGCATATGAACTATTATTACTTGGACATATGGATACTGTATTCCCTAAAGGAACTGCCGCTCAACGCCCCTATAAAATAGACGGAAATGGCATCGTTACCGGCGTTGGCGTAAGCGATATGAAGGGCTGTATTCTACTTTCTTATTACGCTTTACTGGAACTTCAATCTGCAAATAAGCTAAATAATACACGGATTTGTTTCTTACTCAATAGTGATGAAGAAATCAGCTCGATTTATTCACGTTCACTCATTGAGGAAATCGCAAAAAAATGTAAATATGCACTTGTTATTGAAGCCGCACGAAAAAATGGTGATATGGTAAAGCTACGCAGCGGCGTTGGCCATTACAAATTAACAGCAACAGGAGTTGCAGCACACGCTGGTGTCAATCCTCAAGATGGCTCTAGCGCACTCAATGAACTAGCACACTGGATCATCAAGCTGCATCAATTGAGTAACTACGCCATCGGTACATCGGTCAATGTCGGCATTGTTAACGGCGGCAGTGCAGTCAATGTGGTTACCGATCATGCAACGGCTGAAGTAGATGTACGCTTTAGAACCTTGAAAGAAGCTGCACGTATCGAAGCCGCTATTCAAGCACTTACTGAGCAGTCCTTTACCGCGGGTGGTGCAAAAGTTACTTACGAGGGCGGAATCAATCGCCCAGTGATGTTGCCTAGCAAAGAAACTTTGGAGCTTTGCGATACCATCTCCCAATTTGGTAAAGAGTTAAACATTGACTTCAATTGGGTAGAAACTGGCGGCGGCTCCGACGGCAATTTGACTGCTGCCCTTGGCATCCCAACGTTAGACGGCATGGGCCCAATTGGCGCTGGCGGACATAGCACGAAAGAATGGTTAGACACAAACTCTGTAGAACCTCGCTTAAAACTACAAATGCGAGCAATTGATTATATCGTTCACTCTTTAAAATAAAAAAACTCATAAACGACTATCAAAAAATCACTTACTGATTTTCTAGATAAAAAAACATCCTATCGTTTTCGCATTACGATAGGATGTTTTTATCAATGTTTAGACTTCGATTAATTTACGTTTTTTCCACGCACCACTACGCCAACGATAAATGAAAATAACCGCCCGCACACATTCATCCGTAGCCATTGCAATCCAGATACCAACTAGCCCCATCTCCATCACAATACCAAGGACGTAAGAAAGCCCAACCGCAATGCTCCACATACAAACAATACCAACGGTAACTGGCGTCTTAATATCCCCTGCCGCCTGTAAAGCTCTTACCATAACGATATTGATCGCCCGCCCTATTTCCAAGAAAATTTCAATAAACAAAATCGTCTTACCTAGCTTTAATACCTCGGGATCTGTTGTAAATATCCCCAGTACATAGTCACTACTCAAATAAAGCAGCACGGTTAGTCCAGTACAAACGAAAAGTGAGATACGCATCGTGTACCAAACTTTCGTACCAACTTCATCGAATTTATTACTTCCGATTAAATATCCTACAACAATCTGCATTGCCGCTGAGATTGCCAACGCGTAAATATAAGCAAACATCGCTACGATAGCTACATACACTTTTGTATTAATTACGATCAGTCCAAACGCATTGACCATTTTCATAATCGTCGTTTGCGATAACTGATACGATAAAGTCTCACCACCCGATGGGATACCAATATATAAAATTCTTTTTAAAGAATCCCAAGGAAAGGGTCGTAAGTATTTCAACGAGATTTTAACACCAAGATACTTCTTAAATATATAGTAAATGATAACCAAACCAATACATTTACTGATCGTCGTAGAAATTGCTACGCCAGCAACACCCATTGCCGGGATATTCCAAAAGCCATAAATCAAGAGCCAGTTACCAAAAATATTAAGAATGTTCATCACGCTAGAAACGACCATCGTCGTTTTCATCCAAGAATAACCGCGGAAAGAAGCAACAAAGGAAAAATATAGCCCCTGTACTACGATCCCACTGGCAATGATACTAAAAAAGATACTGGTTTCGTCCATAATTTCAGCTGGTACTTGCAGCCAAGCAAATAATTGCCGATGAAAGGTAATCAGAAGCACGCTTGAAACCAAACCGAATAAACCATTGAACAAGAGCGACACCGTACACACTTCCGATATCTTCTCCTGATTTTTCGCCCCTAAATATTGCGCAATCAAAATCGTCGTTGCCGTACTCATTACGGTAAGTAAAATAATGATGATATTCATGATCTGATTGCCATTACCAACCGCCGCTACTGATGGCTGCGAATATTGGCTAATCATAAACTGATCGACATTACCAACAAGCATCTGTAAAAACACTTCGATAAAAATCGGCCAACTCATCTTAATAATTGATTGCTTGTTATGACCTATATCACTCTGCATAAAAAATATCGTTCCCCTTAGCTCTTTATAATCAATACCTAAAATAAGATTAGAAGATTATAACACCCTAAACATAATTTAGCAATGATGTTGTTCAAGGTGATGATTTCCACAAAAAAATCGTTCATTTTTTATTCTTGTATTGGAATTAATAAAACATCCCCAACATGAATCATATTTATATCATTTATATGATTGTACTGTGCAATTTCATTCGCATAATTACCCGTACCATACATCCGTTGACTAATCTTCGCCAAGGTATCATCGGCGGTCACATAATATTTGATTTCCACCTCATCTGCCTTTTGCTGCTGCATAATTGCTTTTTTCTCTTCTCCCACAACCTCATTTGACTTCATCTCCGTCACCGTTCCAGGCAGTGCATTTTTCTCATGAAAACTCTTGATATACGACATACT
>JARBTT010000074.1 GCA_029240055.1 Anaerosinus sp. | reverse complement strand
GATGAAAGTAGCAAATCAGTATGGCAGAAGTTAACTGGCTGGTTGACTACCGGGGAAGAGAAAGAAGCTTTACATGACAGCACGCAATGGTTTGCCAATCATGGCGCAGCTTTTGAAGAGAAGGCTGCTACAGTTGGAATTTTGGCGACTGTCAATGAAGATGTTCGCTCACTTCGTGAACTTCTTACGTATGGTGTAAAAGGGATAGCCGCTTATGCTGAGCATGCTTTTACGCTAGGGTATAAGGACGATGCTATTTTTACCTTTATTGAAAAAGCGCTGGCTGCTACACTCAATGATAAACTAAGTGCTGATGAATTGGTGGCACTCGTAATGGAATGCGGAAAATACGGTGTGGATGTTATGGCTATGCTTGATAAAGCCAATACTACCACTTATGGAAATCCGGAAATTACTAAGGTCAATATTGGGGTGAGAAACAACCCAGGTATTCTGATCAGTGGTCATGATTTAAAAGATCTGGAAGAATTGCTTGAACAAACGAAGGGGACCGGCGTAGATGTATATACCCATGGGGAAATGCTACCGGCTCATTATTATCCAGCCTTTAAAAAATATGACAATTTTGCGGGCAATTATGGCAATGCTTGGTGGCTGCAGGATAAAGAATTTGAAACTTTCAACGGGCCGATCCTGATGACTACAAACTGTTTGGTACCACCAAAGGATAGCTATAAAGACCGTGTGTATGTGACTGGTGTAGTTGGCTTTGCAGGTCTGAAAAAGATCGGTGAACGGAAAAACGGCAAACCGAAAGATTTTTCCGCACTAATTGCTCATGCGAAACAGTGTCCATCGCCTAAGTCTTTGGAACAAGGCGAGATTGTCGGCGGTTTCGCACACAACCAGGTTTTAGCTCTGGCTGATAAGGTTGTAGAGGCAGTGAAAAGTGGCGCGATTAAACGTTTCTTTGTTATGGCTGGTTGTGATGGCCGCATGAAGGGCAGAGATTATTATGCTGAATTTGCTGAAAAATTGCCTAAAGATACGATAATATTGACAGCGGGCTGCGCGAAATATCGCTATAATAAGCTTCCATTAGGGGATATCGGTGGTATTCCACGCGTACTCGATGCTGGTCAATGCAATGATTCCTATTCATTGGCTGTTATTGCTTTAAAATTAAAAGAGGTTTTCGGTTTGGATGATGTCAATGAATTGCCGATCTCATACAATATCGCTTGGTATGAACAAAAGGCTGTTATCGTACTTTTAGCATTGTTATACCTTGGTGTGAAAAATATCCACCTTGGTCCAACGTTACCTGCTTTTCTTTCACCAAATGTTGCCAAAGTCCTTATAGAAAAATTCGGCATTGGCGGCATCACTACTCCTGATGAAGATATCAAAATGTTCATGACGAAATAATGATTAAGATTTAGTATACTTTGAGTTCGCCTAAACGTAAGGTTTAGGCGAACTTTTTTTTTAGATAAAGTAACCTTGAACTCTGGGGCTGATCGTAAAATATGGGATGACATAACGAAAGAAATGCTAAAAACAGCATAATGGAAGTGATGATAAAAAGGTAAAATTTTTATAATAGATTGGAAAAACCAGCTAAACTTAAAGTTAACTAGTTTTTACGTCAAGTAAGCAAAGAAATTCATTTGATGTTAAAGCATTGGTTTTTTTTACTAAGCTTTATTGACACAAATAAAAAGGAATACTATAATATAACATATGAACAACTGCTAATATGTTCATATGTTATATTAACGAATAGGTAGTTTTTATCGTATATTTAATCAAGGATTACTTCATATAGGTGGAAAGAAATAAAGTAGTGATGGGAGCGATTGTGATTATGGAAAAGGCGCTTGAAGAAAATATTAAGAAGGTATTCATTCTAGAAGGACTTGGCTGTGCTAATTGTGCTGCAAAGATAGAAAGAGAGTCAAATAATATTGATGGGGTAAAATCTGCTGTAGTAGATTTTGTTGCTACTAAGCTTATCCTAGAAATAAATAACCTTGCTAAACAAGATATGATTATTGAAAAAGTGAAAGGAATAGTAAAAAGAATTGAACCAGATGTTAAAGTGATTGAAAATCAGAGTAAGATAGCAAGCAACAATGCTCATGACCATGTTCATTGTGAATCTAACAAGGCGGATCTAATTAGGATTGCTATTGGTGCAGCGATCTTTGGAATAGCGATAACGATACAGTTTTCTAGATCTATAGAACTAAGTCTCTTTTTGATAAGTTATTTACTCGTAGGAGGAGAAGTAGTCTTAAGAGCTGCAAAAAACATCGGCAGGGGTCAAGTTTTTGATGAAAACTTCCTTATGAGTATAGCAACGATTGGAGCTTTCACGATTGGACAATATCCAGAAGGTGTAGCAGTTATGGTTTTCTATCAGATAGGGGAGTTGTTTCAGGGAATTGCGGTGAATCGTTCAAGAAAATCTATTACTGCCCTTATGGATATAAGACCTGATTTTGCTAATCTGAAAATTGGTGATGAACTTAAGAAGGTATCACCGGAAGAAGTTAGTATAGGTAGTATTATCGTGGTAAAGCCAGGGGAAAAAGTCCCGCTAGATGGGAAAGTAATCGAAGGATTTTCAATGGTGGATACTTCTGCTTTAACTGGTGAGTCCATTCCTAGGGAAGTAGAGATAGGAGATAGTATATTAGGTGGCGTTATTAATAAAAATGGACTTTTAACAATTGAGGTAGAAAAAGAGTTTGGGGATTCAACTATTGCAAAGATTCTCGATTTAGTTCAAAATGCAAGCAGTAAAAAAGCAGCAACGGAAAATTTTATAACAAAATTTGCTAGATACTATACGCCTTTTGTGGTTTTCTCGGCCATACTATTAGCTGTAATACCACCAATTGTTATAGAAGGAGCAACATTTTCACAGTGGCTATATAGAGCGTTGGCTTTCTTGGTAGTATCTTGTCCTTGCGCGCTAGTTATCTCTATACCACTTGGCTTTTTTGGCGGTATAGGGGGAGCTTCTAAAAATGGAATACTCGTTAAGGGCGGAAATTATCTTGAGGCACTCAACAATGCGGAAATTATTGTATTTGATAAAACAGGAACACTTACAAAAGGTGTATTTAAGGTAATGGAAGTAAATACACAAAATAATATGACAAAGGATGAACTTATAACTTATGCCGCTTACGCTGAAAGTTATTCTAATCACCCAATCGCTACCTCTATACTAAAGGCTCATGGTCAAGCAATCGATAAGGCATCAGTAGAAAACTATGAAGAAATTTCAGGTCATGGTGTTAAAGTGATTGTGAAAGGCAGAGAAGTATTAGCTGGTAATTATAAATTAATGGACAAAGCGAATATTGCTTATGATCAAGTTGAGAGCATTGGTACAGTAGTTCATGTGGCGATAGATAATGAATACGCAGGGTATATCGTAATCGCGGATGAGATTAAAGATGATGCAGTAAAAGCAATGCAAGCTTTAAAATCCATGGGTGTTAAGAAAATAGTAATGCTCACAGGTGATAACAAAACTGTTGGAACTAAGGTTGCTAAAGAGTTGGGGATAGATGAAGTTTATACGGAACTGCTCCCTGATCAAAAGGTTGAAAAAGTAGAAGTGCTAGATAAAGAAAAATCAGCAAAAGGTAAGTTAATATTTGTGGGTGATGGAATAAATGATGCCCCTGTTTTAGCTAGAGCTGATATCGGTATCGCAATGGGCGGCGTTGGTTCTGATGCAGCGATTGAAGCTGCTGACGTTGTTATCATGACGGATGAACCTTCGAAGATTGCTACAGCGATAAAAATAGCGAAAAAGACAAGACGTATAGTAATGCAAAATATAGTCTTTGCACTGGGGATTAAAGCTGTTTTATTAGTCTTTATTGCCAGTGGTTTGGGTACGATGTGGGAAGCGGTGTTTGGCGATGTTGGAGTAGCATTGCTTGCAGTACTGAACTCTATGCGAGCTATGAAAAATGATTAATGTAAGCTTATGAGATTGTACTAAAAAACGGCAAGGTATCTATGGAGCTTGGTATGCCTGCGCCCTGTAACGGTATCATAAATTAGAACCCACGAATTTCGTGGGTTCTTTGCATTGTGTGGTTTTAGAAAGATAAAAATTCAGTATAGTAATTGAGGGGGGATATATCTGGTTGTAGATTTAAAATGGTTGGTATATACTGGATATATAGCGGAATATATTTAGATGGTAAAGGAGCTGAGCTATGGAGGTATTGTATAGTGCATCCAAAAAGTTGGCAATGGGGATGTTTGATCGAATTTGCATGACCTGAAGGGAGGAGATAACATGAACTATTTTATGTACTCTATCGCCGCCGGAATGATTGGATTAATTTTTGCATATTTTTTAGCGAGTGGTATTACCAAAGAGCATCCCGGCAACGAACGTATGCGGGAGATTGCCTCTTATATACATGAAGGCGCTATGGCTTTTTTGCATCGGGAATACCGTTACTTGGTTGTATTCATGGCAATCGTTTTTAGTGTTTTAACAATATGTATTGGCTGGAAAACTGCGATTTGTTTCCTTGGTGGGGCTTTATGTTCAGTTCTTGCAGGTTATTTTGGTATGCGGGTGGCAACCAAGGCTAACGTGCGTACTACTGAGGCTGCTAGACAGGGGATGAGCAAAGCAATTAAAATCGCGTTTTCTGGTGGTGCCGTTATGGGCATGTCGGTTGCAGGCCTAGGTGTAGTCGGTCTGGGAACGTTATTTATTCTATTTAGTCAGGACATAACAGCAATTACTGGGTTCGGTCTTGGTGCTAGTTCAATTGCATTGTTTGCGCGTGTTGGTGGTGGCATTTATACCAAAGCTGCTGACGTAGGCGCTGATTTGGTTGGTAAAATTGAGGCCGGAATCCCTGAGGATGATCCTCGTAATCCGGCAGTAATCGCCGATAATGTGGGAGATAATGTTGGTGATGTCGCTGGCATGGGGGCGGATTTGTTTGAGTCTTATGTTGGCGCGAGCATCTCGGCACTTACCCTTGGAGCGATCCTTTATCAACATGGTGAAGGGATTATCTTCCCGTTTGCACTGAGTGCGTGTGGAGTCCTTGCTTGTATCATTGGTGTTCTGATAGGCCGTGAAAGCAAAGGCGATAACCCGCAGGCAGCGCTAAATCTCGGAACCTATGTTGCGGGTGGAATTACGATGGTTGCTGCAGGTTTTCTCAGTCAGATGATTTTTGGTGATTTGAATGCTTTTTGGGCGCTCACTGCTGGTTTGGTTGCTGGCATGGCGATTGGTAAAGTAACCGAAATTTATACTTCAGGTGACCATAGTCACGTCCGTAAAATTGCAAAGTCAGCTGAAACTGGACCTGCGACTACTATAATTTCTGGCCTTGCAGTCGGTATGTACTCGACGATGTGGCCAATGATCTTCATGGTTGTCGGTATGTTGGCCTCATTCTATGCCATGGGCGGTGCGCAGGATGCGATGCTTGGTCTTTATGGGATTGCGCTCGCGGCAGTGGGAATGCTCTCTACTACTGGCATTACAGTGGCGGTTGATGCTTATGGACCAATATCTGACAACGCCGGTGGTATTGCGGAGATGGCTGGACTGCCGCACTCCGTACGAGAAGTTACTGATAAACTGGATGCAGTTGGGAATACTACCGCTGCAATCGCCAAAGGATTCGCCATCGGGTCTGCAGCATTAACGGCACTTGCACTGTTTGCATCTTATGCGCAGGCTGTTGAACTGAAGACCATTAATTTACTTGAGCCTACGACCCTTGCAGGCCTGTTGCTCGGTGCTATGATCCCCTTCGTGTTTGCAGCGATGACAATGGAAGCTGTGGGCGCAGCAGCCTTTGAAATGATTGAGGAGGTACGACGTCAGTTCCGGGAAATTCCAGGTCTACTGGAAGGTACAGCGAAGGCTGACTATAAGAAATGCGTGGATATTTCTACCGGAGCTGCTTTAAATAAGATGCTAGTTCCAGGTGGTCTGGCGGTTGTTTTGCCAGTTTTAGTTGGACTTTTACTCGGTGCAGGTGCTCTCGCTGGCTTTATCGCTGGTGCGGTGGTAACAGGCGTGCTCGTAGCCATTTTTATGGCGAATGCTGGTGGTGCTTGGGACAATGCTAAAAAATATATTGAGGGCGGAGCACATGGTGGTAAAGGCAGTTCAGCGCATATGGCGGCTGTCGTTGGCGACACCGTAGGTGACCCGTTCAAGGACACATCAGGTCCAGCGATGAATATCCTGATCAAACTCATGACAATTGTTGCATTGGTATTTGCTCCAGTAATTTTAAGCTACGGCGGTCTATTTCTGAAACTAATAAAATAGTGAAGTGTGGGTTACCCATATTCTTTATGGGATTATTTCGATAGAATTTGATTGAGATATGAAGTAAAAAGTTTGTCCACTCAATAAAACTGGCACTGTATAAATACAGTGCCAGTTTTATCGTTTAAGCGAGAAAGTGATGGTTCTCATTGCCTCAACTTAGCATGAATAACAAAACCTCTTAACGATTAGTATATTAACCAGTATAAGTGCTTTTTAGGAGAAAGTTCTTGAGTGATACGTCGATAATTTACTAATACGATACTCTATCACAAGTGATGGGCAATAGGGGGTGAATGAGAGAGTTGATATCCTATAGATTCGGCGTTATAATGGAAAAATACAGAAAATCATAGGCTTTTTATGGGTAAGCTTAGTATAGGCGGGAGGAATCTTATGAAAGTATTTGTGTATAGTTATCGAGATTTTGATGAAGGTGAAATTTTTACTCGATATAGCAATGAATATGGCATAGAACTTGGCATCTGTAGGGATGCGCCGACTTTAGAAAATGCATATTTGGCGGAAGGATATGAATATCTTAGTATTATTACAACGGAGATTGATGCTGATTTAGTCACACGTTTTCATGAATTAGGGGTAAAAATGATTTCTACGAGGACCGTGGGGTATGACCATATTGATTTACATAAAGCAGAGGAACTTGGCGTTCAAGTAGGTAATGCCACGTATTCTCCTAATTGCGTAGCGGATTATACCATTATGTTGATGCTAATGTCTGTTCGTAAGATGAAACGTATCATGGAGCGAGCTAACATTAATGATTTCTCTCTGCCAGGAAATCAAGGAAGAGAGATGCCAAACTTAACAATTGGTATCATTGGTACAGGGAAAATCGGTCGCACGGTAATTAAGTATCTATCGGGATTTGGTTGTAAGGTGTATGCTTATGATTTATTTAAGCATGATGATGTAAAAAAATATGCAGAGTATGTGGAGTTAGATACCATTTATGCAAACTGCGATATGATTTCTATCCATATGCCATTAGGCGATTCCAATTATCATTTAATTAATCAGGACAGTATTGCCAAAATGAAAGATAAAGTCATTATCATTAATACTGCTAGAGGCGGCATTATAGATTCCGCGGCCTTAATCGAAGGCTTGGAAAGTGGCAAAATTGGTGCGGCAGGTCTAGATGTAGTGGAGAAGGAATTTGGATTATATTATTATGATTTAAAATCCCAGGTATTAGATAATCGAGAACTCATGATCCTTCGTAGTTATCCCAATGTCATTGTCACACCCCATATGGCATTTTACACCGACCAAGCCATTGATGATATGGTTCATCACTCCATCAAGAGCTGCTGGTTGGTTGAACACGGCAAGGAAAACCCTTGGCAAGTACGATGTAGTCGATAGCATTGTGTTCCTACGAAGAATTGCGATACCTTTTAAATAATAAAATGATAAAAAATTATAATAGAAATAAAAATCCAGCTGAACATAGAAGTCAGCTGGATTTTTTATGGTATGAATAAAAGGATTTCTTTTTATCTTATGACATTTGTGGATGATAATCTGCTTTGATTTGTACGAATAAGATAACGAAGACAAATAAAAACAAGAGTGAGGTTACCCAGAAGATAGAGGAGATACCAAAGAATATGGAAAAGAGTCCAGCACATAATGGACCTAATACGTTGCCCATGAGAGCGGCACCACCAGTTATACCATAAGCTGCACCACGTTTGGCTTCGGGAATTAGATAGGTGACAATTGTATTGGCACTGGGGATCATGGCACCAATACATAAACCATTGATTGCGCGCATAATCCCTAAAGTGAAGATGCTGTTTGCGGCAAGTTGTCCGATAAAAGTAACAGCACATAAGATCGCTGCTATTGTAAGAATTCGACGGTGGGAAAAATGTCGACTGATCAAGCCCATGCTGGCCGAGGCTAAAGCACTCGTAATCCCGCCGATCGCAATGATTGTACCTGAAATGCTGGCAAGGCTGCCTGTATTGGATACCATACTCTGAATGTAAATCGGTAAAATTGGACCGATGCTTTGCATCGCAAACTGTGCTAGAAATAAAACAATCAGCATGACTTTTAAATCACCTAAAGACCAAATATAGCGAAGAGTTTCTTTGATTGAAGTCTGTTGGTTCTTGGGTGTAGGGGTGAAAGCTTCCGAGATGGCAAAACGAATGATGATTAAAGTGACCAAACACAGGGCGCCAAAAATAATAAACGGCAGGCGGTAGCCAAATAAATCGGCAATGACGCCGCCAATCATCGGCCCTACTGCGCCACCGACAATAAGTGCTGTCTGAAACATACCAACAATAAATGGGATCTTTTCTTTTGGCGCCATGCTTAGACCAAGTGCTGTCGCGGCAGCGACAAAGCCACCACAAAGACCTTGGAATATACGCAAGGCTAAAAGTTGATATACATTGGTTACAAAAGCCATGACCATCATGATCAGTCCAAATAAAAGTAAGACTTTTTCAACCATCGGTTTGCGCCCTTGGCGATCAGCCATAGCACCCCAATATGGATTCGAGAGTGCGGCAAAAAATGAAGTAGCGCCCATCAGGATTCCAGCCCAAAGGCCGAGGGAGGAGGTATTGGTGACACCAAGTTGCGTTATATAGAGGGGTAAAAATGCAACTACACCTGTGATTGCACTCATACCGATAAATTGCGCTGTCCACATGATATAAAAAGAGCGTTTCCATTGTGTTGTTTTTTTGCTATTGCTTAACATTACAATACCTTCTTTTGAAATAAATTTAAAAAATAAGTTTTTTTGACTAAACCTATTGATGATTCTTTAAAAGTATAGCACAATAGAAAGTATGGTAAAACTAGTAAAAAAGTATATGTACTATATAAATTTGGAATAGAAAAGGAGGTACAATATGGAATTTAAAGATATGCACGCGTTTTATGCGGTGGTGGAAGAAGGCAATATAAGCCATGCCGCAAAACGTTTAGATGTTGCGCAGCCTGCGCTCAGCAAACAAATGAAAAAGCTCGAAGAATCGCTGGGGGTTCAGCTTTTTGAACGCGGCAGTCGGAGAATCAGACTGACGGAAGCGGGACAAGTTCTTTATACGAGAGTGGAACAAATCTTGGGAATGGTAGATGGGACGGTAAATGAAATTACAGCGATTGGATCGGGCGTGATGGGATCGTTGAAGATTGGAACAGTTACAACCTCAGGCGCTACCTTACTTCCAGGGTTGATTAAAGAATTCCATAAACGGTATCCGAAAGTTACCTTTCAATTATGGGAAGGAGAAGGAAAACATATTTTAGAGCTTTTAGATAATCGGATTATTGAGATTGGCATTACAAGAACCCATGTTGATCGTACGATCTATCAATCAATTACGCTGTCAAATGAACCGTTAGTTATGGTTATGCAGAAGAATCTTTGCTGTTGTGGGGAAAGTGCCGATAGTGTCAGTTTGTTAGAGTTAAAAGACCAGCCGCTTATTATTCCACTACGCTGGAAAACCATTTTTTTGGCGCAATGCAGTAAGTTAGGGTTTGTTCCTAAAATTGTTTGTGTAAGTGATGGGGTTTTGCAAAACATCTTATGGACTAAAATGGGAATTGGTATGGCTTTAGTGCCGGAGTCTACCAAGGAACTGCTGTCGGAAGAAGAGCTCGTATATAAAACGATTGTTGACCCTGCGATATCAACCCAAACCGTGATTGCTTGGTTGAGAAATAGGACATTGTCACATAGTGGACAGCATTTTTTAGCGTTGTTTAAAGAAATGTTTAAGTGATAAGCGGCATAGATTTTGGAGATATATGAATTTACAAATTGTTTACCAGCGGCGCGAAAGGAAGAATTAATATAATGAATTTTCTAAGAACGAATAATAGCTTGAAAAATAGGCTTTTATCTTTCATCATGGTTGCCTTACTATATTGTACATTTGGTGTAGTCACCGCAGCTGCGAGTGCAGCTGATGATGTCAATCGTGTTGATTTTTGGCTCGGAAATTTACAAAATCCCGACGCGGTTATTATGAACACAAAGCAAATAAAGAAATATAACAAAGAAATGCTTAGCAAGCTTCCTAATATAAATTATGACTTTAAAAAGTTCCCAAAGGCAATGGCTAGCAAGGACTTACAAAAACTTTTACAAGCCAATGAACTTCCTGAAGGATATGTGAATGGTCAAAAAATGTTGCTAGACTTTAAAGCTCGTACTTTAAGCAATATGAATTTAGCGGCAGTAAAGACGAAAAATTTTGTTCGCTGGGGGATCGCGGTAAGACGTTCTTCTTTGCGCCTATACCCGACAGTAGATGGTATCTTTGATGAGCCGAACGATAATGAGTTTGATTTATTGCAAGCTACGATACTGAATCCAGGCGAAGCGGTAGCAATCCTACATAAAAGCACCGATAACCAATGGTATTTCGTCCAAACCAATACTTACCGAGGCTGGATACTTGCTGATGATGTTGCTGAAACGGGTTATAATGAATGGTCGAACTGGCAAAATCCCAAGAATTTTTTAGTGGTGGTTGCCGCTAAACTAAACATACAAACCGATTTTGAAAATTTGCTAGTAGAAATGGGTTCACATTTGTCTGTGATAGGTAAAAAGGGCGATACTTATATCGTAAAATTGCCCCGACGTCAGGAGGATGGACAAGTTCGTTTTATTGAGGCAGCAGTGCCTATTGATGGCAGTGTCAATTTAGGGGATTTGCCTTATACACGCGCTAATATTATTAAGCAAGCC
>JARBTT010000073.1:5059-24315 GCA_029240055.1 Anaerosinus sp. | reverse complement strand
CGTTTCACTTCAGCAGTGCCATTATGCATTGCATCAACTGCATGATCTGTGTCTACTTGAATTTGATGAATAAGTGCCGCGATATGTTTTGCCGCTTCTTGTGACTGCTCAGCAAGCTTTCTCACTTCTTCCGCTACAACTGCGAAACCTTTACCTTGTTCACCAGCCCGCGCCGCTTCAATTGCTGCATTTAATGCCAATAGATTGGTTTGCCCCGCAATCCCAGAAATCGTATCTACAATTGCCCCGATTTCTTTCGAACGTTCGCCCAATCCTTCCACTACTTTCGCGGAAACTCCAACTACCGATTCGATACTTTCCATTTGTTTTACAGCTTCTGCAACTGCTTGATTGCCTAAATTGGCTTTGGTTGCCGCACCGGAAGCTTGTTCAACAACACGATCTGTATTATGAATCAATTCTCTAATATGCTTACCAATACTTTCAACTTCTTTAGCTACAGTATCGATGGCCATTACTTGATTATCTGCTCCACCTGCTACATTCGTAATCGACTCAGCAACCTGTAGAGATACTTGTGCCGATTGTTCGGCACTTGCCGTTAATTCCTCACTGGCTGCAGCAACTTGTTCTGCTGAATCACTCACTTGTCTAATTAATGATCCCAAAGATTTACGCATTTGAATCAAAGAATTATCAAGCCTGCCAATTTCATCCTTACGATCTGGTATTTTCCGTTCAGTTTCTCTAAAATCACCATTTGCAAGTCTTTCTGAGAGCTGTGTCATGATTTGCATAGCATTTGTAATCTTCAAAATAGCCCACAAAATAATACCACCGAGCAATAGCGCTATGATAAATGTACCAATCGCAAAAAAGACCGCCATTTCATGAACCCCTGCAAACATTTCATTATAGTCCATGGATATACCAAGAACCCAACCACTATTGCCAACTGGTACTCCACCTATAATCTTATCTTGACCTTCAAACTTGATTGTTTGAATAGAGTCTTCCCCCTTAGAAGCTCTTTCAAAAAAATTAGTTAAAACTGCATTATCAACATTTTTAATATTATCTTCACTTTTAAATCTAGGATGGCTAATAAATGAACCATCTTGTGCAACCAAAAATGCGTAGCCAGTATTACCAACTTTAAATCCTTGCACTTTCTTTAATAATTCACCTAAATTTACATCATCACAAATAGAACCCTTTAATTGACCATTACTCATAATACGCTGACCAATACTTACAACTGTATTACCATCCGCGCTTTTATACACTTCAGTATAAAACGGTTTATCATCTTTAGCGCTACCTTTATACCAACCACGTTGCCGTGCATCAAAACCTGCTGGAACAGCATAATCTTCACTATTTACATATGTACCATCTTCTAATCCAACAAAAACACTAAGTGTTGTTTTATTGGCACCATCTTTAGTTAAATGCGTTAGATTTCTTATCTCGTCTAACGTTAAGTTTTGTTTACCGATCATTACTGCTAAATGTTTAATTTGACTTTCTTCTTGTCTTAACTCATTGTTCAGTTGTTCACTATAATCGCTCATCATATAACGATTTGTTTCTAAAATTTGCGCTTCCATCTGACTTTTTGCAGTATGATAACCATACAAACTCAAAAGACTCACTAATACTATTACTGGAACTAAAATCATGACCAACATTTTTGTTTTTAAATTCATAGTTTCACCCTTTCATACTTTATTTTCCTATAAACTATATAATACTACAATTTTATGATATAACTTACAAATTGTCTATTAAATATTTATATTACAAAAAGATTTTAATGAAAAGTTAATAATAACTTAATAATACTACCTTATCATTCATCATAATAAAAACCTATAGATAACACTTTTTTAGTGCTATCTATAGGTTTTTTTATTTCAAGCTTTGTACATAGATTCTACTGCAGATTATTTAATCATATATTGTAGATATTTTATTAAAAATATTTATTTTAAAAACAACTCATTATACAGCTATCAAACTTTAAATTTATTTACCTCATTTTGTAAATCTTGTGCTAGTTTTGCCAAGGATTGACTGGCGGTAGTCATCTCATGCATCGAAGCAGATTGTTCTTCCGTTGCTGCCGAAACAGTCTGTGCTTCTTCTGATGTTGTTTTGCTAACTTGATGAATATTTTTGGTGGAATCATCAATTTGTTTCGCACCATTTGCAATTTTCTCTACAGAACCTTGGGCTAATTTTACACGTTCATTCACCATAACAACCATTTCATCAATTTCTTTAAAAATATGACCAGCATTATTTACAATTTCAGCCCCACGCTTTACTTCATCTGTGCCGTTATGCATTGCATCAACCGCCTGCTCCGTATCTGTTTGAATTTGATGAATAAGCGTTGCGATATGTTTTGCCGCTTCTTGAGACTGTTCAGCGAGCTTTCTCACTTCTTCTGCTACAACTGCAAAACCTTTACCTTGTTCCCCCGCACGGGCTGCTTCAATTGCAGCATTTAATGCCAATAAATTTGTTTGTCCTGCAATACCAGAAATCGTATCTACAATTGCCCCGATTTCTTTCGAACGATCGCCCAATCCTTCTACTACTTGCGCGGAAACTCCAACGACAGATTCAATACTTTTCATTTGCTCCACAGCCTCTGCAACCGCTTGATTCCCTAAATTTGCTTTTGCTGCCGCACCAGACGCTTGTTCAACAACACGCTCTGTATTTGTTATCAGTTCTCTAATATTCTTACCAATACTTTCAACTTCTTGGGTTACTGTATCAATAGCCATTACTTGATTATCTGCCCCACCTGCTACATTTGTAATAGACTCAGCAACCTGTACTGATACTTGTGCTGACTGTTCCGCACTTGCCGTCAATTCTTCACTAGCTGCAGCAACTTGTTCAGCTGAATTGCTCACTTTTCTAATTAATGTTCCCAATGATTTACGCATTTCAATCAAAGAATTATCAAGTCTGCCAATTTCATCATTCCGATCTGGCATTTCTCGCTCATTTTCTCTAAAATCACCATTTGCAAGTTTTTCTGAGAATTGTGTCATAATTTGCATCGCATTTGTAATCTTCAAAATAGCCCCGAAAATAATAGAGCCGAGTAATAGTGCAATAACCACTGTCCCGATTGCAAAAAACACTGCCATCTCATGAATACCTGCAAACATTTCATTATAGTCCATGGATATACCAAGAACCCAACCACTATTGCCAACGGGTACTCCACCGATGATTTTCTCTGTACCTTCAAACTTAATTGTTTGTACTACGTCTTCTCCTTTAGAAACACGGTCAAAAAATTTAGCTAAAATTGCATTATCAACATTTTTAATATTGTCTTCATTTTTAAATTTAGGATGGGTAATAAACGAACCGTTTCTTGCTACCAAGAAAGCATACCCTGTGTTTCCAACTTTAAACTCTTGTACTTTCTTTAATAGTTCTGTTAAATTTACATCATCACAAATCGAACCTTTTAATTTACCATCACTATTCATAATACGCTGACCAAGACTTACGACCATACTATTATCCGAGCCACTTTTATATACTTCTGTATATAATGGTTTATCCTCCTTAATACTGTTTTTATACCAATCTCTTTGCCTTACATCAACGCCTGGCGGATAAGTCGTATTGTTACTAATTGCATATGTACCATCTTCTAAGCCAATCGTAATATTTAATGTCGTTTTACTTGCACCATCTTTAGTTAAATGAGTTAAAGTTTTAATTTCATCTAGGGTCAAATTTTGTTTACCGATCAGCACTGCTAAATGCTTAATTTGACTTTCTTCTTGTCTTAACTCATTATTTAATTGTTCACTATACGAATGCAACATATTACGATTTGTTTCTATAATTTGTGCTTCCATTTGATTTTTAGCAGTGTAATATCCGTAAAAACTCAACAAACTTACGAATACTAAAACTGGAACTAAAATCATGATTAACATCTTTGTTTTTAAATTCATATTGACACCCTTTCTTTTTGAATACAAAATACATAATTTAAAATGCATAATTTAAATATTATACTATATATCAAAATTTGTCTATAAAGATTAAATTTGTCAATATTTATAATGAACTATTATAAATACCTTATCATACCATCTTCGCATTCAAATCAATCAAAAAAGCTAGATTAACATTAATGCCAATCTAGCTTTTTACTTATCCTACCAACTAATTTAGAAAACAATCTATGAGTACATTTACTTTGTTTTAAAACTCATTAAACCTAATTGATATGGGTTTATTCTATCTCTAAAAATAGTTTTATTTGCAGTTAACGCAACCACATATTTTTTGCCGTTTTTTCCTCTAATATAGGTTTTCGCCATATCTTCAGTTTGAGCAATTGTATATATTGCTGGTTGTCCTTCTACTTTAACAATCGCTGCTATTCCATTTTCCGCTACGATTGCTTTTAGCACTTGATCCACTTGTTCTTTAGTTAATTTAGTTAAATCCGGAATATTTTCATCTGTGAATGCATCGGTCATGATAATCCAACCGCAATTAACGTCCATACCCTCATTTTCAAAAACTAGCATAACTCCTTTATTACCACCTGGTTGTCTTGATAAATCAATCTCTCCGACTGGTTTTGCTGGACATTCAATGGAAAAGCCATAAGTATCATTTGTATACGTATACGCTGCAGCTTCTGTAGCCTTTGGTACAACTATAAGTACGGCTGCAAATACCGCTGCCATAACAATTTTACTCATTGCTTTGAAAAGATTTTTTTTCATTATTTTTATCCTCCAAAAATTCATTATCACATGTATCATTATATAATATTCAAATAGAAATAACTAGTAAAAATGCCCTTGGCAAGAAGTAGCCAAGAGCATTTTTATCATAAATTATGTTATATTACATTAATTCATTCACATTTTTCGAATGTTTTTTTATTTTTCTAGTACCAAATTTTGCAGAAATCTTTTCTACTACCACAAACATAACTGGGATGAGGTAAATCCCCATAACGGTCGCTACAATCATACCACCAACCACGGCAGTCCCCATTGCATTACGCGCACCAGCACCAGCGCCAGTTGCCATTGCAAGTGGTAAACAACCGATAATGAATGCAAGTGATGTCATGATAATTGGGCGAAGACGAAGTTTTGCCGCTTCTACAGCTGCTTCTACTACTTCCATACCTCTATCAACACGAACTTTTGCATACTCTACGATTAGAATTGCATTTTTCGCTGCCAACCCAATCAACATAACCAGACCAATTTGCATATATACACTATTGGCTAGATCCCGTGTATATTCTGCAAGTAACGCCCCAAAAATACCTGTCGGTACACAAAGAAGAACTGCGTAAGGTACTGTCCAACTTTCGTAAAGAGCTGCCAAACATAAGAATACGAATCCAATCGCCAAAGCAAAAATAATCATCGTACTATTACCAGCTTTTTGTTCTTCACGACTTTGTCCAGACCATTCATATTTAAATCCATCTGGTAATGTGTCCTTAGCCACTGCTTCCATCGCTGTTAAAGCTTGCCCTGAACTATAGCCTTCACGAGCAGAACCATTAATTTGAATACTACGCGCACCATTAAAACGTGTAATCGTTGCTGCTGCAGTCGTCGTTTTTGGTTTTAGTAAAGTATCAAGTGGAATCATCGCTCCAGAAGAAGATTTTACATATAAGAAACGTGTCATATCCGCTTCGTTTCGGAATCCACTATCCGCTTGCATGACTACTTTATAAGTACGCCCAAAACGATTAAAATCATTGACCTGTGAACCACCAAAGTTTACTTGAAGTGCGGTAAATACATCATCAAGAGCTACCCCAAGATTTTTAACTTTTTCACGATCAACTTCAAATTCAACATTTGGCGAATTGATTGCAAAAGTCGAATACGCTTTAGCAATTTCCGGCCGTTGATTTGCTGCTGCTACGAACTTTTTCGTAATCGCATCAAGTTCTTCATCTGTATGTCCTGACATGTCTTGTAACATCATCGTAAAACCACCAACCATACCAAGACCAGGAAGAGCCGGCATATTAATCGGGATAATAGTTGCATTGGTGATGCCTGCTGTGTTTTTCATCAGCATCCCAAGCTCAGCACCAATTTGTGTCGCCGGAGTAGTTCTTTGACTCCAAGGCTCAAGGCCTGCGAAAACAACACCTGCATTCGACTTTGAAGCACTAGATAACAAATCATATCCAGATATCTCCATCGTAGTCTTTACGCCAGGTTGTTGATGAATCGCATCAGCTACTTGTTTTACTGTCTCTTGTGTCCTATTTAAACTCGTACCCTCTGGCAAAGAAATCGCCGCAATAAAGAACCCTTGGTCTTCCTCTGGCACAAATGTCGCTGGTACTATTTTGAATAAAGCAACTGTACCAATCATGACAAGTAATAAGAATAAACAAGCATATTTCGCATGATGAATGATACTTTTTACAATATCACCATAAATATTCGTATTTTTTTCAAACCATGCATTAAATCGATCGAAGAAATTCCCTAACCAGCCTTGATGCGCATTGGGATCATGTGGTTTTAATAGCATTGCGCAAAGAGCTGGTGTTAAAGATAACGCAACAAATGCAGAGAGTGCCATAGATACCGCAATCGTCAATGCAAACTGTTTGTATAAAATACCAGTCATTCCGCCAAAGAAGGCAACTGGAATAAATACGCATGCAAGCACGAAAGCAATCGCTACAACTGGTCCAGATACTTCATCCATTGCAAGTTTGGTTGCGTCTTTTGGACCCATTGCCTTATAACGCATATTATGTTCTACCGCTTCAATAACAACAATCGCATCATCTACTACCAATCCGATTGCCAGAACCATCGCAAATAGAGTTAATGTATTGATAGAGAAACCTAGTACCGTAAAGGCCCCAAACGTTGCAACTAAAGATACTGGAATCGCGAGCATCGGAATCAAGGTTGCCCGCCAACTTTGTAAGAATAAAAATACTACGAGTAATACAAGTATCAATGCTTCAACAAAAGTATGTACAACTTCACTGATAGATTCACGAACATATTCCGTATTATCTATAACTGGTTGAAGTTTCATATCTGGTGGAAAATTTTTATTTGCATCTTCAAGTACTTTTTTCACTTCACCAATTGTTTCTAAAGCATTGGCATCATTCGTTAATTGAACACCAAAAGCAACAGCGTTTTGACCATTCATTTTACTTGTAACATTGGTTGTTTTTGGACCTGTTTCAATGCGGGCAATATCTTTCAAGTAAATGAAGGAGCCATTGGCTTCAGCACGAACGATAACATTTTCAAAGTCCTGCGCTGTAGTAAGACGCCCTTTTACTTTACCAGTATATTGAATTTCTTGTCCAGCAGGTGCTGGCAGTTGACCAATCGTACCAGCTGGCGCCTGAATATTTTGTTCTTTAATTGCTGCAGATACTTCGGCAATGGTTAAATTCAGCTCTGCCATTTTATCTGGATTAATCCAGACACGCATCGAAAAATCATTACCAAAGATCATGATATCCCCAACACCTTTAACACGTCTAATCGCATCAAAGATATAAATATCAGCATAGTTTTTTAAGAACGTACCATCATATGTTCCATTAGGAGAATATAGCGATACCATATAGGCCATATCGGAAGAAGATTTTTTCGTTGTAATACCAACTTGTTGTACATCTGTTGGTAAACTAGCATTCGCCTGCGCCACTTTATTTTGTGTTTGTACGGAGGCAATATCACTATTCCTATCAGACGTAAAGGTAACAGATAAACTGTAAGAACCGTTGTCAGCACTAGTACCAGTCATATAATCCATACCTTCAACACCGTTGACTTGCTGTTCAATCACTTGAGCAACCGTTTGGTTGACAACGTCAGCACTTGCACCTGTATAAGAGGTAGCAACCGTAACCGATGGCGGTTGAATTTTTGGATATTGTGCAATCGGTAAGTTTACCGCGGCGATCGTACCTATAAGTACCATCATGATCGATACTACAATTGCAAATATCGGCCTTTCAATAAAAAATTTTGCCACTTAAATTACGCCCCCCTTATGAGTTGAATGACAATTGTAATTCTTCTGGAGTTACATCTGTCACATCAAGGGCCACACCGTTTTGAATTTTTGTTAACCCTTCAACAACGACCTTATCTGCCGCTGTTGCACGTTGAGGAATCAAAAGTGCCCCTGGAACTGTCTCGCCAGTAATTTTCACACGCCCAAACATACCAGGAATCAGCATACTATCGGGATTGCCAAAAGATGCTTTTAATGTTAATGTACCACTGTTATTAGAAAGTGATCTATCTACTTGTTCGACTTTACCATTCACAGGATAAGCAGATCCATTACTTAATGCTAGACTAACATTAGTCCCCCAACCATTACTAATTCCACCTTGATTATTTCCTGCCAATTGCAAATATTCGTTCTCACTCATACTGAATTGAACAAAGACTGGATCAGTCGAAGACACCGTAGCTAGTGTTGTAGAACCTGAAGTTACGTAAGTACCCACACTAAGATCGTTAACATCCATACGACCATCGACTGGAGACACGATAAGTGTATCATCTAAGTCGTCGGCAGCTTTTTGCACATTTGCACGATTATAGGCCACTGCTGCTGCATTTTGTCTTTCTGTAGATTGTTGTGCAGTTAATGTTTGTACAGCAAGTGCGTCGTTCGCAACTAATTGCTCATACCGATCTCTATCTAACTGCGTATTGCTTAATGTCGCTTCTGATTGCGCTAAATTTGCTTGTGCAGAATTTAGCGCACTTTGATATTGACGTTGGTCAATTCTAAAAAGTGGTTGCCCCTTATGTACAATGTCACCACCATTGACTAATTTTTCTACGATATTTCCAGATACGCGCGCTTGAATTTTCACTTCATTCTTCGCTTGTACTTGACCTGCGTATTCATAAGACATAGGAGTATCTCTTTGAATTACTGGCATCGCTTTTACTGCAACGGCTCCACCGCCCGGCATCGCTTGCTGTTTATTTCCACACCCAACTGTCGTTGCTAGCATGCTTATCGCAATCAAGCCAAAGCAACAAGCTTTCATTTTTTTTGCTGAAAACACTATTTTCTATTCCTCCTTCATATTTAAAACCCACAAAATCACATACCTGGCTTAAAATACTAAGCAAGACATGTGATTTCTTACAAGTTTTAATCAACTGATTACTCATCAATAGTAAATAACTATTTACTATTGATGAGTAATATAGTATATTATTCATATATATTTGTCAATGTATTTTTACCAATGAAAGGAGTAAAAAGATCAATCGTTATGGATAAGATTACAAGAAGATCTCTAGCAAAAGGTATCACTGAAAGTTTTACCACATTCCATCAAAAATTTGTACGTGAAGTATCATTTACACTTCCCGCGAATCATTGTCTCACTTTATGCATTTTAAATGATCGTGGAACACAAACGATTTCTGAACTATCAGAAAAGTTACTTATGTCTAAACAACAAATGTCTCCCATTATTGATAAATTATGTAAAGCAAGTTTTGTTAAACGTGAACAAGATCCTAATGATCGGCGAAATAGTAACATTACGATATTACCAGCTGGCTATGCGGTTATCGAAGAACATCGTGAAAATATGATCGATTTATTAGATAGAAAATTAGAACATCTTGAAGATACTGATATAATAGAATTTCAAAAAGCATTAAAGGTTTGTTTCGGAATTTTTCATAAAATAGGATGAAGTAGAAACCATCTGTCAATTTTTCTTTCCTAATATAATAGAAAAATCTATCATAATATAAACAAACACAATTGTATCGTTATCCGAAACATCATTGACATATGAATTGTAATGATGTAGACTACTTTTTAAGTCATTGATTTGGCTTTTATGTGTACTCATCAGCCAAGATAACCCACTTGTTATCTTGGCTATCATTTTAATCATTATAATTTATAGGGAGTTGTTTTTTATTATGAGTAAAAACAGATTGGTTATTGTTGGCGTAGGTAATGTTGGTTCTGCGGTATTAAATCGTGCGATTGCATTTGAATTGGTTTCTGAAATTGTACTGATTGATAGTAATGAAAAAAAAGCAATTGGTGAAGCATTAGATGCAGAACACTCCACCCCATGTAATTACAGTGCAAATATTCGTGTGCGTGCTGGTAGTTATGAAGATTGTAAAGATGCACGTCTGATCATCATCGCAGCGGGTACAGGTACAATTAACGGTAAATTAATTCAAGATAGATTATTACTGGCTGAATATAGCCTTGGTATTATCAAGGAAGTTATGAAAGGGATCACAAGCTATACAAAAGATGTTCCTATTATTATGATTACGAACCCACTTGATGTCACGACTTACTTAGCTGCTAATTTCTTCGACTATCCTGAATATAAACTATTCGGCACTGGTACAACGCTTGAAACACATCGTTTCAAGAGAATTGTTGCCAACCATTACAATGTCGATGCTAAAGATGTGCAAGGTTATATGCTAGGTGAGCACGGTAACTCCGCTTTCCCTGCTTGGAGTACATTATCCATCGGTGGCATGCGTGCGGATCGCTTAGATGAATACTTTAGTCCAAGCAATCCACTTGATCGCAGCTTTGTTGAAGAAGAAGTTGTCAAAACAGCATTTGATGTATTACATTTTAAAGGATACACCAACTATGGCATCGCAATGGGTGCTTGTCGTCTTGCCAAAGCAGTGTTATGGAATGAACGCAGTGTATTACCAGTTTCCACTAAACTCAAAGGCGCTTATGGCTTAAGCGATGTTGCCCTTAGTTTACCTGCCATCATCACTGAAGAAGGTGTCGAAAGAGTACTGCAAATTCCACTTTCTGATCAAGAGTTAGAAAAATTACAGTTTAGTGCAAACAGTATTAAAGCAGTGTTAAAATCTAATAATTTAATTAAATAGTAAAGGTTGATTCAGATGAGAAATTTTACTTCCTTAAAAGCAGCGCAATTTACCGAATCGGTTATTCGTGAAATGTCACGCGTCGCAAATGCAAACAAAGCCGTTAACTTAGCACAAGGGTTTCCTGATTTTCCCGCACCAGATGCGCTAAAAATTGCTGCTGCCAAAGCAATTTTTAATGACCACAACCAATATGCCATCACTTGGGGTACTAAGGAACTTCGTGATGCGCTCGTTGGCAAAATTGAACGCGACTACAGTACAACGCTCGACCCCGAAACACAAATCACGGTTTGCTGCGGGGCAACGGAAGGTATGATTGCCACATTACTTGCGACCATTAATCCTGGCGATGAAGTAATCATCTTTGAACCATTTTATGAAAATTATGGTGCCGATGTCATCCTTTGTGGAGCAACACCTCGTTACATAACGTTAGAAGCACCAGATTATGCTCTTGATAAAGAAAAACTAGCGAGTCTTTTCAATGAAAAAACTCGGGCAATTATTTTAAATACACCTAACAATCCAACTGGCAAAGTATTTACCTTAGGAGAAACAGAGTTTATCGCTGATCTTTGCCAAAAATACGATGCTTTAGCCATCAGCGATGAAATTTACGAACATATTGTATTCGATGGCACCAAACATATTCCGATTTGGACGCTACCAAATATGTTTGAACGAACGATTGCCGTCAATAGTGTTTCTAAAACGTATAGTGTAACTGGTTGGCGGATTGGCTTTGTTACAGCTTCACCTGAACTTACAGCATCTATCCGCAAGGTACATGATTTCTTAACGGTCGGGGCAGCAGCACCGCTTCAGATGGCAATTGCCGAAGCTTTTAATTTCGGTCAAGATTATTATGATCAGCTCAGTGCCTTTTACTTAGAGCGCCGCAACTTTATGCTTAAGGTGTTAAATGATGTTGGCTTTCAATGCATTGTTCCCCATGGCGCTTATTACATCATGGCCGATATCACGAACTTTGGCTACGAAGATGATGTTGATTTTTCTTTTTACCTCGCTGAAAAAATTGGCGTAGCGGTAGTTCCCGGCTCGACTTTTTATCGCGCCAATATGCCTGACGGCAAAAAATACGTCCGCTTCTGCTTCTGTAAAGAATATGCAACACTCCAAGCAGCTGCTGATCGTTTAGCTAAATTAAAAGGTTGTAAAAAATAAATATTTCTGAAAAAGAAAAGGCAAATGCCTAGCGAGTTTTATCTTCGCTAATCATTTGCCTTCTTTTGATCCCTAATCTCCATTTATATTCCATCACCGTACAGCCCTTGTAAATCTTCAAAGCGATGTTTTTCTAATTTTTCAATTTGTGCTACTTTATAGTCTTTGATATTGATACTGATTTGCCCAAACTTAATATCTTTTAAATAGCAATTTAACTTCTTACGTAAATTTTCATGAATCTGCTTGTTTGATAAAGTTCTTTTTTCTTTCTTTTTGCTGATGCTGACAGCATCCAAACGAAATTTTTCTGTTTTTTCCAATTGAATAAGACGTCCATCTTGAACTGTCAAAATTACCGTACCATAGCCTGTATCTATCACTTCATCTTCAATCAAAGTCCAAGCTTCTCCCGATATGATCAATGCAATCTCACCACCAAACACTTCATTTTTAAATTACATAGAAAGTTTCCGTAAAATGTTCCTTTTTTTACATTTATAGGTATACTATCATATAAAGCCAATTTCTTCAACTGGCTTTATCAACGATTCTATAATGCGGTTTTTAACTTCTCGGTGAACTCCGCCCAACCAATACGCTCAAGCATCGTATAGAAACGTTCTTTCTTTTTGCCATTGGCTGAAAAATAGTCAAGTGTGATATCAATTGCTTTATAAACCTCTTCACTACTAAATACTATTGGTATAATTTTCTTACCAATAGCGATGGTATTGCCAAATAAACCGCCAAAATAAATTACAAATCCTTCTCGCCCTGTCCAGGACTTTTTCGGGCAAATCTTAACGCATTTGCCGCATTGTACACATATATTTTCATTATAGTTTAATGTTTTTTTGTTTTTATTTACGCGAATTGCTTTTCCTGGGCAGACTTTTACACAAGCGCCACAATAAACACAGTTTTCTTCCGACCATATTGGCTGCAATCCACCTTTAATACCAATATCATTGATATCAGCTTTCAAACAATTATTTCTACAGCCAGTAACACCAATTTTGATCTTATGCGGCAACTCACGACCATAACAACGTTTGTCAATTTCATCTGCAAGTGCTATTGTGTCAACATGCCCATGCTGACAAACAGCATTTCCTTGACAGGCCGTTACCGTTCTAACTCTTGACCCACATACGCCAATTTGAACTTCACCATCTGCTAGTGCAGCTTTAAAAGCTTCGATATCTTCCAACTTGATATAGGGTATTTCCACGCTTTGCCTGGAAGTAATATGCACATAACCTTTGCCATATTTTTCAGCCGCTTCACTGATGGTCTGCAACTGCTTTGTTTTAATTTGCCCGCCGATCACCCTCAATCTTACCGAAAAATGATCTGCCTGATTTTGTAACATAAATCCATTACTCTTTAAATTTTTATAATCAACTTGTGCCATAAAAACTCTCCTTTTTATCTTATATTTTCAAAAACGCCAATACAAAAAAGGCAAAAGAGACAGAATTATACCTGTTATCTTTTGCCTTCAGTTATCTGATCAGCTAAATATTGAATTTACTATTTCATCTAATTTACTAGTTTTTTATTGATTTGTCAATATAAAGATTACATTTCAACTTACTTCTTTATGAAAAATTTTATTCTATATTGTTTTATTTATATAGTAAAATACATTTATAGTTAATCATACAACACTTACGGTTATACTAAAAGGTATTTGTAATAAGCCGTGCTTTCATTAATGTTGCTGACAATCATCCAATTTAGAAATAGCAAAAGGCAAAAAATATAAGGTCGTTTCTTATATCTTTTGCCTTCAGCTTTCCGATCAGCTAAATATTAAATTGGTTATCTTAAATTACGTTAAATATAATTCCGTTCATTAGAGCTAACTATTATTTAGTGATTTCGTTAAAGCAAATTTTATTTAGGTGCAATAGCAGTCACAAAAGTAAGCACCAATAATATTACCATAATTCCATAATTTGTCTTTGGATTCATAAGAAATACCCTCCTTGATAATAAAAAGACAAAAGTAATAGATTCTAAAATCTATTGCCTTTGCCTTTAGATTTCTAATCAGCAAACCGCACTGTTTATTGATTTTTGTATTATAATCCATTTTCATGATTTTGTCAAGTATTTTTACAATTTATAATTCAAATGTGTGATTAATATATGAGAATGTCCTATTATACGGTTTTTGATTATGTCCCAAGCAACATGATATACTATAGCCTTATTCAGAAAATATAGAATGTTACAGTTTTTTATTTATCTATTGTTTTTTTCCTTTTTTGTGTTAATATTATTGATTATACAATTAACTATATTTGGAATAAATATTAGTTAATACGTCATTAACAATATTAATAAAGGGGGATTTTCTTATGCAAACTTTAAGCAAAAACTTCCTATATATTCATTTGGTCGTTTTATTCTTTGCATTTTCTAGTTTATTTGGTGAGCTTATAACGCTACCAGGTCTTGCCATAGTATTGGGAAGAGTCTTTTTTTCTTCGGCATTCCTATTTATATTCTTTCAATATAATAAAGAAACAGTACGGTTTTCCAAGCGGATCGATCATGCCTATCTTGCTTTAATGGGGATTATCCTAGTGATTCATTGGTCAACATTTTTTCAATCAGTGCAGCTGTCTACAGTCGCCATTGGCCTGCTGACGTTTTCCATCTTTCCTTTACTCGTACCTTATATGGAAAACTTCTTTTTTAAAGAAACGCTCAAACTCTCTGATATTGTCATGGCAAACATCATGTTCTGCGGTATTTTATTGATATTACCAAACTTTGAAATACCCAATGCCACCATCCAAGGAATACTTTACGGTTTTATCGCTGGTTTTACTTATGCGAATTTATCTTTGATTAACCGTAAATGTGTAAAAGAGTATTGCAGCCTCGTAATCTCGCTCTATGAGCAGGCAGTGGCAACGACATTTCTCCTACCATTTCTTTTTATTGAAACACCTAAATTTACAATTAACGATATTTTATTACTCATGATTTTAGGTACTATTTTGACTGGTATTGCACATGCATTATTTATTCATGGTTGGAAAAGTATTTACGCTAAAACATCAGGTATGGTCACTTATTTTGAACCCGTTTACGGAATCATCATTGCTACAATGACGATTCAAGCAATTCCTACTGTTAATGAGATATTGGGTGCGGTTATCATACTAAGCACTGTACTCTATCATTCCTTTAATCAAACAGCTTAAGATTCGTTATTAAACGCAAAAATTCCGTAGTGTATGTTCGGCACTACGGAATTTTTTATTTAAGCATAAGTAACAAACTAAATTAAAATAACAAAATTGTACAAAAAGCCAACACATAGTGTAGGCTCACTTGAATCTTGGCTTTTTGTATCTTCGTTGGTGTATTTTATCGAATTATTCGAAACAAACAAAGCAATAGCAATCATTAATTGCAATTATTTTTTATTAATCAATATTTATAGTTTACCTATTAGGAGTGGTTTTGTCAATAAACAAAAGTGTTTTTTTATGTATTTTTCTTGAACACTTTACCTATGAAATTTCAATAACTCTTTACTAAACATTACAATTATAAGAAAAACAAATTTTTTTTAATCTATAACTTTCCTTAAAAGTAAAAAAAAACTAGCAAAACTGCTAGCTTTTCTTTTGGGTTGTTTTTATGGAAACCTGAGTCACAAACTAAAACGTACAAGGCAAGTACGCTGTGCATTTCAGGAACATCAAAAATTTATTTATTGATATTTCAATTATTATCTTTTATCAATACTTGATCGGTAAATAACCTATAATAATAGTATAGTACTTCTATGTGAGCTTGTCAATCATTAACAATAATAATAATTAATGATTTTACCCAATTGCGATTAGTTTTATTAATCGCAATACTTATACTAAATAAATTATTTAATAAAAATCATACACATAAAATCATTTTTACCAAAGTCCAAGTACTTTCCACCATACACCGCCAATACCTAACCAAATTACTACGTTAAGAGTAGTAAGAATGAAACCAAGTTTCCACCATTCACCTTGTGTTACATAGCCTGCACCGAATATGATAGGACCTGCAGCGCCACCAAAGTGTGTTAACGGAATCATAATGTTAGACAAGAATGCAAATGCTAAAGCTGCAAGAAGTGGTGGTGCGCCTGCGGCTACTGAAATTGCAAGGAATGCAGCGTACATTGCACTGATATGTGCTGTAACGCTTGCAAAACCATAGTGCGCATATACATAGACAATGATTAATATAGAAAACGCAGTAATCCAAGATAATCCTGCGGCTGCGATTACCGCACCTGCTGATTTAGCCACCCAAGCGATAAAGCCAGACTTTGCAAGTGCAGTTGCCAAGGCAACGAGTGACCCCATCCAAAACATTGTATCCCAAGCACCTTTTTCTTGGAGAATATCTTGCCATGTGAGTACATTAAAAATAACCATAACACAGACAGCCATCATCGCTACAACAGTTGCATTGATTTGGGTAATTTCAGAAGTTGCCCAAAGAACCAATGCACCAACAAATACACAACCAACAATTTTTTCAATTCTTGTCATTGCTCCCATGACGCTAAGCTCTTTTTCCGCCAAACCTTTTGCATCTGGCATCGCTTTGATTTCTGGTGGATAAAGCTTATAAAGCACATATGGCATAACTAGAAGTGAAATCATTCCTGGAACGAAAGCCGCGACTGCCCAAGAAGTCCAGGTGAGTTCTATCCCGATCGTTTTTGCAGCAAGTTCTACGGAAAGCGGATTACCAGCCATTGCGGTCAAAAACATTGCGCAAGTGATTGCATTTGCATGGTATTCAACCTGCATGATATAAGCACCAAATTTACGGGCAGTAGGTCCAGGTTCAGAGCCTAATGCCGATGAAAGACTTTTAATAATCGGGAAGATAATCCCGCCGGCACGCGCCGCACTGGAAGGCGTTGCTGGAGAAATAACAAAATCACTCAAGGTGATTGCATAGCCAAGCGTTAGAGAAGATCTACCAATTAATTTAATAATAACGAAAGCAATTCTTCTACCAAGACCACTCTTGATAAAACCACGAGCAAATAAAAAGGCACAAATGATTAGCCAAATCGTACTATTACCAAAGCCAGCAAGTGCTTCATCCAACTTCAATGTATTAGAAAATGCCGAGAAGGTAACAGAGATTAATGCAATTGCTCCGATTGGCAATGGTTGTAAAATAAAACCTAGAATTGTTGCAGCAAAAATTACAAATAAATGCCATGCTGTTACTTTTAACCCTTCTGGTACTGGGCAAAACCAAAGGATGATACCAAACGCAAGCACTATTGCTGCATTACGAGTGTTTTTATTCATACTATTCGCACCTTTCATCTCAGACTACTGAAAGGTGTCAATATTATGCAATAAGCGATGGAGCGAACCCCACCGCCTATTGTAATATAACCTAACAGTTGTCTTCCACTGTTTCTTCATTGTTATTTTGCGTTGTATTTTTCAAGGACACGATCAGCAAATTGTGGAGCATACCCTATATAGTTATGAGGATCAATCATCGATGCAATTTCTGCGTCAGTGAATGCTTCACGGACTTTTGGTTCTGCTTTTAACGCCACATCCATGAATTCTTCTTCTTCGTATGCTTTCATACAAGTTCTGTAAACAATATCATGCGCAGTCATACGACCTAATTTAGGTGCTAAGTGCATCATTACGCATTCGCTCATCATGATACCTCTTAATTTATTTAAGTTGTTTTCCATGTGTTTAGGATAAACGATTAAGTTTGCTAATACGTCCATAGATTTTTCAAGAGCAGCGCCTAATAAGTGGCAAGCACGAGGAATCGCTTCCCATTCACTAATAAAGCAACCCCAATCACGTTCATTTTCACTTACCATTGATTCAACAACAGCAGGAGCAATGCTTCTTACGTTACGGCAAAGAGCGATAATATTTTCAACAACTTGAGGATTACGTTTATGAGGCATTGTGGAGGAGCCAACTTTCCCCATGAAAAATGGTTCTTCTAATTCAATAATTTCAGTTCTTTGTAATGAAAGAATCTCACTGGCAATTTTACCAATTGTACCAGCAACGATTGCAAGTGTGCTAGCAAATTCAGCTTGGTTATCACGTGCTACATGCCAAGAAATAGTTGGAACGTTTAATTCCAATATTTCCATCATTCTAGCTTGAACTTCAAGACCTTTTTCAGGATGAGATGCTAAAGTGCCAACAGCACCAGACATTTGACCAACAAATACTCTATCTTTCATCGCTTCCATACGTTCGATGTTTCTACCAATTTCATCAGCCCATATAGCAACTTTGTAACCAAGAGTGATCGGTAATGCATGGATTACATGCGTACGACCACACATGATTGTATCTCTGTGTTCTTTTACTAATTTAAGCACTGATTTTTGGCAAGTTTTCAATTGATCAAGTACTATATAATATGCATCTCTCATTTGAAGAACAAGACCAGTATCTACAATATCTTGGCTAGTTGCGCCCCAGTGAACATATTCACCTGCGTTATCATCTAAAACAACTTTAAAAGCTTTCAATAAAGGAACGATTGTTATTGAACTTTTATAATATTCACCGATTTGTGGAATATCTAACAATTCAGCTTTTGCTTTTTTATTTATTTCGTCAGCTTTTGCTTTCGGAATAATCCCTAGTTCTCCTTGCGCTTTTGCAAGCGCAGCTTCTGTATCTAACCATTTTTGAGCGACGTTTTTATCACTGAAAACCTCTCTCATTTTTTCTGTACTAAATAAGCAACCAAAAATTTCACTGTCGATAGCTGTTGATGCCATGTTAAAAAATCCCCTCTCAATGTGAATAATCTTATTATTTTAACTACTCTAATGTGCGCACATCCGAGTTAAGGATTAACCTTGCCCTTATACTATCATAGGTAAAATTAATAGTTAAATATCTATAGATTATTATTTAATAAGTTAACCTTATTTACATATAAATACAGCTTTTAACAGTGTTATTAGGCATTTTCAATAAGTTCTATTTATTAATCATCTATATTGATATAGACACTTATGTTATTTATAACCTTAGCTTATTTTTTAATAACTTTTCACTATCTACTATTCATATTTGGCATAGTAAATGAATGACTTTC
>JARBTT010000073.1:0-5053 GCA_029240055.1 Anaerosinus sp. | reverse complement strand
TAAACAGTAGGAGTTGCACATAATGGAATTAAGACAACTAGAATACTTTCTTATGGTAAGCAAAGTAAACAGTTTTACACGAGCAGCCGAACGATTATACGTTTCGCAACCAGCCGTTACGAATGCTATTCGCAGTCTCGAAGAAGAACTTGGTATTCAATTATTTGATCGTAGCCAAAAGCAAGCATTATTAACTACAGAAGGCCAAGTATTTTACAATCACGTTGAAAATGTGATGCACGGTGTTTCCAAAACCATATCGGAAATTAATGAACTGAAAAATTTAAATACAGGCATTCTAAAACTTGGCATTACACCATTAGCAGGAGTTACGCCAATTCCACAACTACTTGCGAAGTTTAGAAAAACATATCCAAATATCCAAATATCTTTTATAGAAGAAAATGTATCTGTTATTCAAAAATCACTAATTGAGGATAAAGTTGATTTAGGCATAATTATAAATGGTGAAACTAACAACCTCCTAGAAACTTTTATATTAGGTACAGACGAATTGGTAGTGTGTTGTTCAAAAAATCATAGATTTAGCAACCTTACATCTATTGATTTATCTGAATTAGTTGAAGAACCGCTTATTTTACTTAGTCATGGTTGCTTACTTCGAAAGCTAATCATCACGGAATTTGAGCGTATCAATACCTTGCCACAAATAACCTTTGAATCAAATCATATTCAAACAATAAAAAGTTTAGTTGCTTGTGATATTGGACTATCTGTTATCCCACGTAACTTATGTGAAAACGATTCTAATTTGACCGCTATCCCCTTAAAACAGCCTGTATATATTACAATTTCCATTGCTCAAAAGAAAAATAAATACCTTTCCCATGCAGCCCAAGCGCTATTGAATTTAATTTCTAATATCAACCAATAAATTAGTTATATAATTCATTATAAAATTAAACATCAAATTTACTATTAAAATGATTCAATCGATATTAGTTTTACTACTTAATATCGATTTGAAATATGAAAGGAACTTAACAATCATGAAGCTAAAAATTGCAGCGGTCGGCAGTAGTCCACTGATCGCAGAAGAAATTCTCAATGCTACTAAATTCATTATTGGCGATGAAATTGATATCAAGACTTATTCAACCTATGAAATCCAAGATGATACGGTAGCAGATATCTATATATGCGCAAAATCGCAGTTGAACTCATTAAAAAAAGTAATTCCAGCTAATAAAATCGTACTTTTAGAATTAATTCCAACCTCAAAGTTTTTTATAGCCGTTGCTCGTATTCCACAAGGTGAAACAATCTACATATTTAATAATCAATTGGAGTATACAACAACACTTGCTGATTATTGCCAAAAACTCGGTATTAATGGTGTACAGTTCTTACCAATTGCTTATGAAGAAATGCCTAAGGAAGAAGTGTTTGCTCGATTGCAAGAAGCAAACTATATCATTGGTGTTGATAAATTTGTCGGTAATAAAGTATTAAAATCATCAAAGTATGCCTCTTATCTTCTTGATGATGTAACTATTATAGAAGGTACACGCGTTGCATCCGTTCATTCTGCGTGTGCACTATTACAATGTATTGCAACCAACTTTCACAAATGTATTGAAAATAGCGTATCCGTTATTACTGCAAACCTAAAACATACGCCCGCCGATTCCGAGCAGGAAATCAGTAGGATTCATGATGAAGTTACTGAACTAGTGTTTTATAGTAATAAAGCTATGGATATCATTCAAAATGCTGTAATAAAATCCGTAGTTAACCACATTTCCCCAGATATTGCCGTTTTCGATGCCACAGCAGAAGAATGCCCCACCAAACAAATTGCCTTCAACACGCAGCACACTACAAATCACCCAATTTGTGACTCCTTAGAATCTATCACAAATCTCAACAATACCCTTCTCCTTATTGCAAAAAAATTAGCAAAATTAAATTAATCTACCACTACCAAAAAATCCGCTTTGTAAATTTACAAAGCGGATTTTTCAACTATATATTTTTTTAATGGCTTACAATATTAAAGATATACATTCATTAAATTAAAACATAAGGTAACAATTTGTGGTGCAATAAAGGTCGTTATAATTCCCATGAAAATCATAGCTAGACTGGCAATTACGCCTTCTACATTACCTAATTCATAGGCTTTAGCAGTTCCCGTTCCATGTGCTGAGACACCATAAAGCATACCTTTGGTTACAGGACTTTTAATTGGTATATATTTCAGCATTATTGTGGTAACAATCGTACCAATCAGTGCTGTGCAAATCACAAATACAGCGGTAATCGATGGATTCCCACCAAGAATTTTAGAAACACTCATTGCAAGCGGTGTTGTAATCGAACGCGGTGCAAGACTAGCAACAAGTTCAGAATTGATTCCTAAAAAACTTGCAATCACCATGGAAGTAACAATCGCAACAATTGCTCCACCAGTAACGCTAACCGTAAGTTCCATCAGATATTTCTTTACTGTTTTACGATACTTATACATAGGTACTGCCAATGCAACTGTTGCCGGTTGCAGCATCAGGGTAAGCCAATGACCACCTTGATCATAAGATTCATAAGGAACATGAAAACTTAATAATAAAGCTATAATAGCAATTGGACAAACAATCAACGGTGAAAAGAGCATATTATGGCTTTTTTGATATACTTTCTTAGCCATAAAATAAATTGCTAAAGTTAATACTAGATAAAAGAGCATCATGATGCATTCCTGCTTTCGCGAAACCGAATGATAAATTCGGTAACAATACCGACAAATACTACAACCAAACAAATGCTAGCACCAATGACAAATAACAGCTGTGCCCAATCATTTTTTAATACATCTTGGAATTGAATAACACCAATGGCTGATGGAATGAAAAATAAAAGCATTTCGGCAATCAAAAAGTTTGCCCCTAATTCAATTTTTTCCAATGGTAACCACTTTTGTTCAATAACAACAAGTAACAATAATATTCCTAAAATACTGCCTGGAATCCCAATATTTAAAGCACTAGCTAGCACATTACCAGCAAAACTAATTGCACATAGACCTAAAATTTGAATTAAAATACTTACGATTTTCATTTCTTTCATCCTTCGTTCTGCTCACGTTTACAAGTTAACACCTTTCAAAGTTATATTTCATGTAATTATCGTTGAACATCAATTATTTTCATTAATAATATCATCGTTTTTAATATCGTTGATTTATTTATCATCTTTATGTTTCATAGTTTACTACAATTTGCAGGAATAATAAAATACTTGTTATATATATATAGTATGCGTTTAAGTTATATGAAATTTTAAAATGAGGAGCTCAAGAAATGGATATTTTACATTTAACCTATTTTATCGAAGTAGCTAGACAAAAAAGTTTCACGAAAGCCTCACAATTATTGCACGTTAGTCAACCTTCTATTAGCAAAGTAATTAAAACACTTGAAAACGAATTGGGTGTAACATTATTTGAACGCCTTGGTCGTGAAATAGAACTTACCGATGTTGGTCATGCTGTATTTAAACGTGCCCAAAGCGTCGTTAGTGAATTCCATGATTTATCTAATGAAATTCATGATGTTGTTAACATTAAGCATGGTGAAATTACTATTGGACTACCACCAATGGTAGGTTCACGTTTTTTCCCTAGCATCATTGGTAAGTTTAAAAAAGCATATCCACAAGTAATGCTAAAGCTGATTGAAGTAGGGTCCAAACAAGTGGAGCTAGATGTGAAAAATGGTCTACTTGATATTGGTGTAATTGCACTACCATTGACAGAAAGTGATATTGAAAGTTTTACTTTTGTAAAGGAAGAATTAAAAGCTGTGCTACGCCGAGATCATCCGCTGGCAAATTTTGAGAAGTTAAGCTTAGATAAATTACGTGATGAAGATTTCATTCTTTATAGTAATGACTTTTCACTTAATGGTCTTATCCATAAAGAATGCCAAAAAAACAACTTTTCTCCGACTATTGTCTGCCAAAGTTCTCAGTGGGATTTTATCGCCGAAACTGTCGATGCCGGCTTGGGTATCGCCTTACTTCCTGAAACTATTTGTAAAGAACTTGACCCGGAACGATTACTTAGTATCCCACTTTACAATGCCTTAATCCCTTGGAATTTGGCCATTATTTGGAAAAAAAATAAATATCAATCATTTGCTACTCGTGAATGGCTAAAACTCTGCAAAAAGAATTTTAAAACTCACTACACAGAACTGTAATAAAAAAATGTCTGTTGCAAATCACTCTTGCAACAGACATTTTTATTCGGAATAAAGAAGAAAAGCATTTTTACTTTTACGCTTTACCTCATTATAAATAAAATTTCATCTAAAAAAATCAAACCAAAAAAGCTACCCTAGCCATGATATGCAACCCTTTTGGTTTGATGAAACTATTGATGTATAAATTCTTGAAATGCCGGAGATTTTGTATATTCTTTAATAAAACTTACAAAATTTTGTCCAGCCTGGGATAAGCATTTATTACTACTCCAAATAAGTAAAATACTCACAATCATTGCAGGCACAATTGGCACTACAGAAAAACTAGTTTCACCATGCGTTACTAAATTAGGCAATACAGAAATTCCTGACTTATTAGCTACCAGTTGCTTAATCGTTTTCAGTTGTGCCGTACAGAGCACTGTATCTGGGTAGAAGCCATTTTCCGCACAACGTGCATAAATTTCTTTATACTGATGCGTATTAGGATGTTGTAAAACAAATTTTTCATTTTTGAGCTCACTAAAATGAACTGACGTTTTATTTCTAAGTGAATGTTCATTATTAACACACAAATACATGTGATCTTGCATGATGAGTTGACTATTTTTCATACCTTTATCGTCGCCTAAGATAATTCCTAAATCAAGCTCGCCCTCTTCTAGCTTCGTTTGTACTTTTATTGATGAAACGTATTCCAGAATACGTAATTCAATATTAGGGTATAGCATTTTGAACTTAGCAAAAATGTCTGGAAATAGATACCCTTCAATCATCGGTGGAATTCCAAGTTTTAGCTCACCTTGTTCATTCTTTTGAAACTTGCTCAT
>JARBTT010000276.1 GCA_029240055.1 Anaerosinus sp. | reverse complement strand
TCTGGTTTGTTAAATACAGCAGATAGATGTGCTTCTGCCATTGCCATACCGACTGCCATGCCCATACCTGCGCCTAGAGGGCCAGTGGTTGCTTCGATACCAACGGTGTGACCGTATTCTGGATGACCTGGGGTTAGGGAACCTTCTTGTCTAAATTGTGCTAAGTCTTCTACGGATAAGTTACCGTAGCCGAATAAGTGTAGTAGGGAATATAAAAGGGTTGATCCATGACCACCGGAGAGAACGAAACGGTCTCTGTTGGCCCATTTTGGATTTTTAGGGTTGTGCTTCATGCTGGATGTCCTGAATTTGCTTTTTGTACTGCATCGGCAGCTAAGATTCGAATTGCATTTACTGATTTTGTATCTATTGTACTCAATTGGTAAGCCTCCTTAAATTTGTATACAACATAATGATTCTGATTGTGAATATTCTCTCTATTATATAATATAATATTTATTTCCGTCGCGCTACTATATTTTTATAACAATCATAAGACTTCCGATATGCTTATTTACTGTCATCGTCAAACTTTTATTGCGTTAATCGTCATCGCAACTATATTCTACCTTTCCCTGATTTTTTATGCGCGATAAATAGTTAAAGACCCTAACAAAAATCACTCCATTGAAAAACCGCTTGCAAATTAGCTTTTACTATTTACAAGCGGCCGATACTTTTAGAATTAAGCAAAACTTTGACGAATGCCTTTAAAGATAAACATGACTGCAACGGCACCAGAGTCTGGGTGACCAATGGATTTTTCATTATAATAAGCCGCTCTCCCATGTACCGATTGCATTGTTTTCGTCTTTTCCACACCATCAATGGTTGCTTGATATGCAGCTATATTAGCCTCAGCCAGTGACTGCCCAGCTTTTTCTGCCGCACTTAACGCTTCTACAGCAGGTGCTAGCGCATCAAGCATCGTTTTATCACCCACTTTACTTTTACCGCGATCCATAACGCCCTGTACCGCAGCCTGCCCCATTTCAACGATATCAGAAAGTTCCAGTTCAGTTTTACCTTTTGCTTTTGGAGCCGCTTTTACAAAACAAGTAGAAATGAGCGTTCCCATAGTAGACGGAACCACCGAGTTCATTTTCATACCAAGTTTCATAAACAGTTTGCCCATATCTGTTTCATCAAGTTGATCAATTTCCGCATAAACAGCACTAAAACCAGTATACATAGTAAGCCCTAAATCACCATCGCCCATTGCGCTATCAAGCTCAATCAGATAGTTTTTTTCCTCTTCCATAACTTTTACGATATTACCCAAAATATCTTTTAAAGATTCTTTTGTGATTTTTTCCATTTATTCTCGCTCCTCTTAACGCGTTTGTTCAAAAAATGGCGAATAGCATGGTGCATCGACAAGTTCTTTTAATTCATTATCTAATTTCAATAAACTAATCGACATACCAGCCATCTCAAGGGAAGTCGCATATTCACCAATATATTTGCGATGAATTTTGATTCCTTTTTCCGTTAATATCTGCTGTGCTTTGCGATAAGCAAGATACAATTCTTCTTTCGGCGTTCCACCAAGACCATTCACTAAAATCGCTACTTCATCGCCAGAAGTATACGGTAAATCTTCAATAATTTTATTTAAAATTTCAGTTACAACATCATCAATCGACTGCAATTTTGTACGATTGATTCCAGGTTCACCATGAATCCCCATCCCAATTTCCATCTCATCTTCCTGAATACTAAACGTAGCTTTGCCAGCTTCAGGTACGATGCAAGGGGTTAAAGCAACGCCCATCGTTCTGGTATGATCTACTGTTTTTTGTGCTATTCTAGTTACTTCCGCTAACGAAAGCATTTTTTCTGCTGCCGCACCAGCTACTTTATAAGCAAATACCAGCCCCGCTACCCCGCGCCGTTTATCTTCTTTGCCTTTTGGCGCCGAAGCAACATCATCCGTGACCAAAACTTCCGTGACTTCAATATCTTCCATTTCGGCTAAATCCGCCGCCATACCGAAATTCATGATATCGCCGCCATAACGTCCATAAAGATGCAGCACACCAGCTCCAGCATGTATCGCTTTATCCACTTCATGCATTGCCTCCGCACTTGGCGATGCAAATACATTACCAACCGTTACACCATCGGCAAGTCCATAACCAACATAGCCTAAAAATACAGGTAAATGCCCCGAACCACCACCAGTAGCAATCGCTACCTTACCAGCTTTCTTTTCATCCGCCCGTACCAAGCAATGGAAGCTGCCATTGACCATTTTCAAACTTTCCGGATGCGCCAAAACGATCCCTTCAACCGTCTCCCGCGCAAAATCTTCCGGTTTATTAATTAATTTTTTCATTTTCATTCTCCTCACACTTGTTATTTTTCTAAAAATAATGGACAAGAGTAAAGCCCTTGCGATTAGGCTTTAGCCATAAACAGATAATTTGCATAAGAAAAATTTTCAACAAAGGCAACATAGACGAATCTTACTATGCATAGCTTTGAAGGCTTTTTGTTTGACCGTAGGGAGTTTAGCCTTCATTGCGTTTTTTGAATCAGTACTACCTTAAGATTCGTCTCTTGCCGACTTGCCATTTTTCGTTGCAACTTATCTGTTTTTCACTACAACTAAGAAGGAAGATAAGTTGCATAAAAAAATCGTTCAACAAAGGCAATACAGATGAATCTTACTACCACTTAGCTTTGAAGTCTCATTGTCTGACCGCAGGGAGTTTGAGCCTTCATTGCGATCTTTGAGTTATCACTAGCCCCAGATTCATCTTTTGCCGACTTGCTGATTTTCGTTGCAACTTATCT
>JARBTT010000072.1 GCA_029240055.1 Anaerosinus sp. | reverse complement strand
CAGATACTACTGACAAATTCCTAATAGTAGCAGAAGCTTTTCTAATATTTTCCTCGGCTACATTATGAGTAATAAGCACTATTTCAGCACGATTATTTACTTTACGTGTTTGAATAACAGAATTTAAACTAACCCCATGTTCTCCAAAAACTCCCGCAATGGTCGCCAATACTCCCGGTTCATCTTCAACTAATAATCTTACATAATATGCAGACATTGTTTTTTCTACTGGGCAAATAGATTTATGTTCAAAACAAGTGCACCGTACTCTACCAATAATATTATTCACAATATCTCTAGACACATCAATAACGTCAGCGACTACAGCGCTTGCCGTCGGCTTTTCCCCAGCACCGCGACCATAAAACATAGTTTCCCCAACTGCATTTCCTTTTACAAAAATAGCATTAAATACATCGCTTACAGAAGCAAGTGGATGTTTTTTCGGAATGAAAGCTGGATGAACTCTAACGTCCACGCCATTTTGACCACAGTCTTTAGCAATTGCTAATAATTTAATCACATATCCTAATTCACGTGCATACTCAATATCTTCCGGCGTTATTTTAGTAATACCTTCTACGTAAACATCATCCAGCGCAACTCTTGTATTAAATGCAATTGATGATAAAATCGTGATCTTACGTGCAGCATCTAAGCCACCAACATCAGCCGTTGGATCAGCTTCGGCATAGCCCTTTGCTTGTGCTTCCGCAAGAACTGTATGATAATCCAATTTTTCATCTGTCATTTTCGTCAACATGTAGTTTGTCGTTCCGTTAATAATCCCCATCACTTCTGTGATTTTATTTGCGGTTAAGCATTGTTTTAAAGGCGTTATAATTGGAATCCCACCACCAACACTAGCTTCAAACATAAAATCAACATCATGCTCTTTTGCCGCATCAAACATCTCACGGCCAAATTTAGCCACAACATCTTTATTCGCCGTTACCACATGTTTACCAGCATTCAATGCACAGAGCATATATTCTTTCGCTGGATTTTCTCCACCCATAACTTCAATAACAATATCAATACCTTGATCATTTATAATATCTTCTATATTAGCAGTTACAGCAAAGTCACCTTTAACCGCACGTACTTTATTCACATCGCGCACTAAAGCCGTTTTTACGTTAACATCTGCACCAACTTTTTGAGAAATTTCATGTGCATTTTCTACTAAAACTTTTATAACGCCTGCGCCGACTGTTCCCAATCCGAGCAGACCAATATTAATAACTTTCTTCATACACTTCCATTCCTTTCTTAAATAAGAATTATGCTTGCCCCAATACTTCTAAACGTTTAACGCCTTCAACCATTCTTAACTTATCCAATAAAGCCTCTAAGTCAATGACCAACTCGGCAGTTTCAATAGAAACCGTAGCATTTGCCACGCCTTGTAACGGAATCCCTTGATTAATCGTTAATACGCTCCCAGAATCAGCAGATATTGTATTTAAAACGCGTGACAAGACACCTTGTTTATGTTCCAATAACAAAGCTAATGTAACAATTTTATCTTGGCTAGCTTCGTAAAAAGGAAAAACAAAATCCTTATATTTATAATAGGCACTGCGACTTAGTTCCATTTTCTCCACAGCTTCATTAATTGTTCTTGCCTCACCACGTTTTAACATTTCTTTAACGCGAATCGTCTTTTTAATTGCCTCTGGTAATATTTCTTCTCTAACTAAAAAAAATCCTGATTGTTGTTTATTCATAACAGAACCTCCGTGTTTTTACAATGGATAATAATCTATGCACAGAAGACATTATAACATTATTACTTTACAAATTACAATAGGAAATACTCATTAAATTGCAATTCACAACAAAATGTCCTCATTTTTTCAAAATATCCTTTTACTTGTTTTTATTTGCCGTAAATCATCCCCATCTAATAGTTATTATTTAATATAGAACTAAAGAAATTACTTTATAAATAAAATACATATCTACAAAAAACAAGGTCAGCTGATTAGCTGACCTTGTTTTCAGAATATAATACATATCAAACCACCACTGCCATCGTTTACAATTCTAGTCAAGGCATCGCGCAATTTTACCTGCGCATTCTCTGGCATACTTGCAAGTTTATTTTGAATCCCTTCTCTCACTAATGAATTCAGTGATTTTCCAAATAAATTTGTCCGCCAAATTCTTTCCGGTTCTCCTTCAAATTCTCTCATTAAATATTGAATTAATTCTTCACTTTGTTTTTCAGTCCCTAGAATTGGTGATATTTCAGCTTGAACATCTGTTTTTATAATATGCAATGACGGAGCAGTCGCTCTTAATCTAACACCAAATTTATTTCCAGTGCGAATAATTTCAGGTTCTTCTAATACCATTTCATCTACTTGTGGGGCAACAACGGCATATCCTGTTTCTTTTACTTGTTCTAACGCGTCCGCTAATTTATCGTATTCTCTTTTGGCAACGGCTAAACTTTGCATTAAACGCAATAAATGATGCTCACCACTAATCGTAAATCCGGTCAATTCTTCCATGACTTGATAAAACAAATCAGCTTTAGCTGTAATTTCAATTACAGCTACACCACTTCCTAAATCCATATCCTGCAATATAACATCAGCAACAAACTCACAATCTGATAATTCATCAATTGCACTATCAATATCACGTAACCTACGGATATAGCCAATAACTTCATTAACCGAAGTTGTAAATTTTTCTCTTAACCAATGGGTCTCATTTAATTCCTCTATCCATTTTGGCAACTCAATATTTACTTCCTTTACAGGAAACTCATATAACACTTCTTGTAATATTGCATAAATGTCTTCGCCGCCTAATTTAGCACAATCGACAGGAATTACCGGTACATCATATTTTCCTTCTAGCTCAGCAACCAATTCACGCGTTGCCGTTGCCGTTGGTTTATTCGTGTTTATAATAACTAAAAAAGGTTTTTGAAGCTCTTTTAGTTCTAAAATCACCCGTTCTTCAGCCACTATGTATCTTTCTCTTTCTAAATCAGTAACACTACCATCAGTACTAACTACCAATCCAATTGTTGAATGCTCCGTTATCACTTTTTTTGTACCAATTTCAGCTGCTTCTTCAAAAGGAATTTCTTCATCAAACCAAGGTGTAAGTACCATCCGCGGCTGATCTTGTTCTGCATAACCTAACGCGCCTTCAACAGTATACCCAACACAATCCACCATTCGTACTCTAACTGCTACATTTTCTTTAATGCTTATTTCAACAGCTTCATTGGGAATAAATTTAGGCTCTGTCGTCATAATTGTTTTGCCGGCTGCACTTTGTGGTAATTCATCTTTTGCTCGTTCTTGCTCATATGGATCTGTGATATTTGGTAAAATCATTGTTTCCATGAACTTTTTAATAAAAGTTGATTTACCTGTGCGCACCGGACCTACAACCCCAATATAAATATCGCCTCCAGTACGTTCTGCAATATCTCTAAACAAATCAAATTTCTCCATATATGAATCCTCCCCACACAATAGATAGATCTTGTGAGCTATCGCTGATAAACTCCCCCCTCACTTAGATAAACTTATTCATACGAGAAGGAAAATAACGTGAATGAACTTTTAGCAATGCTCATTAATCATTAGTAAATATATGAAAAACAAATCATTATATGCCCAATATTTCCATAATCTAAAAAAATAAAAGTGAGTGTTCATAGAATATATCTACAAACACTCACTTTTATTACATTTACTTATCGATATTTCCGGCTTTTATTTTCGATTCATTTCCATTGATTAACCTCTGAACATTAGATTTATGCCGATAAATAACAAAAACCGCTGCCAAAATACTAAAGCATAAATATTCTAATGGCTCATTAAAAAAATAAGAACAAACCGGAACCATCATCGCCGCAACAATGGATGCAAGTGATACATACTTAGTAAGATAAACAATAACAACCCAAGTTACAAATACAACAATCGTAACTTGTGGCATTAGCATTGCAATAACGCCTAAACCAGTTGCAACACCTTTACCACCTGTAAACTTAAGAAAAATTGACCAATTATGTCCTATAATTGCTGCAATTCCACCCAATATCATTGCGAGCGGTGCACCAATCATATAAGAGCCTAACCAAACACCAATAATTCCTTTTAAAAGATCCATTATAAAAATCAAAGCAGCTGGCTTTGCCCCTAATGTTCGGTATGCATTGGTAGCACCAATGTTTTTACTTCCATGCTCTCTTAAATCAATTTGCCAAAATAGCTTGCCTATAATCAAACCATTAGGTATAGAACCAATCAAATAAGCTCCTGCACTTGCGAGAAAAAAATTCACTTCTCAGCCTCCCACTAAAACTCCCTACTCTTCTTCTTTTCTGCCTCTAACTACTAATTTAAGCGGTGTTCCCTCAAAACCAAAACTTTCTCTTAATTTATTTTCCAAAAAGCGTAAATAAGAAAAATGCATAAGCTCCGGCTCATTTACAAAGAAAATAAACGTTGGTGGTTTGATATCCGCTTGTGTTGTAAAAAATATCTTTAACTTTCTTCCTTTATGAGAAGGAGGTGGGTTTATGGATGTCGCATCAATAATGACTTGATTCAATACACTAGTTTGAATTCTCATCGCCTGTTGTTCCGCAACATATTTTACCAAATCGGTAACTCTATGTACACGTTGCTTTGTTAAAGCAGATGTATATAGTACCGGCGCATATTGTAAGAAACCAAGTTCACTACGTAAATTTTCCGTAAAACGCAATGATGTTTTATCATCTTTTTCAACTAAATCCCATTTATTTACAACGATGATAACACCTTTGCCGCCATCGTGCGCATACCCCGCAATCTTTTTATCTTGTTCCGTAACGCCTTCATCAGCATTAAGCACCATCAAGACAACATCAGATCGATCTACAGCTCTAAGAGCACGCATAACGCTGTAACGTTCAATTGGCAATTCAACTTTTGCCTTTCTTCTCATTCCAGCAGTGTCAATTAAAATAAACTTCATTCCATCTTTTACAAAATGAGTGTCAATTGCATCACGAGTTGTTCCTGCAACATCACTTACAATAACACGATCTTGTCCAATTAAAGCATTTACCAAAGATGATTTACCAACATTCGGACGACCAATAACTGCAATACTAATTTCATCCGCATCTTTTACTTCCACTACATCTTTTGGAAAAGATTCAACAACGCTATCCAATAAATCTCCAAGATTTAATGCATTTGAAGCCGAAACCGGAATCGGATCTCCTAGTCCTAAATTATAAAACTCATAAACATCAAGTTCCTTCTTCGGACTATCAACTTTATTTACCACTAACAATACTGGTTTTTTACTATTACGAAGCAGACGTGCTACCTCAAGATCAGCATTCGTCATGCCACTCTTCCCATCAACCATAAATACAACAACATCGGCTTCTTCAACTGCTAACATAGCTTGATGACGCATTGACTTTAAAATATGGTCTGTGGTTTCAAGTTCAATCCCACCAGTATCAATCATCGTGAACTCGCAATTTAGCCATTCTGCATCCAGATAAATTCTATCTCTAGTAACCCCTGGGATATCTTCAACAATCGAAACTCTTTTTTTACCTATTTGATTAAATAACGTTGATTTACCAACATTCGGGCGACCAACAATCGCAACGATTGGTTTACTCATTAACCATCACCTATCTTCACTTTATTTATTTTTAGAATATGCACAATTGCTTTGCCATGTATAAACTTCGTTTTGAGACGGTGTTTGTACATTTGTGTCTAGCCAATTCAGCAATAAATTTTTTAACTCAATACCATTATTAGCAACTTGGACATTTATGTTTAAATCTTTTTTCAAATCATTTAAACTATAATTATCTAAAAAAACATCTTCGCCACTTCTAAGTGCCACGCCAGGAATAATAACACCTGAGCAGTTCCCTTGTAATTCATTTAAAGCATGTAATATATCTTGTCCAGTTAACAATCCTGTAACAGTAATATCTTTACCAAAAAATCTATTTTCTACTGCAACCAATTTAATAAATAAATTAGGAATATCCAAATTATTTATCAAAGGCTGTAAAATTAATGCAGCAGATTTACCGCATATCACATTCAAGTATATAGGTTGTTGATACGCATTGCAAATAATATCTGCTTCTTCCCATTCAGAAATAAATTTTCTTGTTAAGCCTATACCGTTTTCCAATTGTGGAAAACCATCATAATGATCATACGCAGGGATAGGTTTATCTGCCAAGAAATAAAATTCATCGCCTAAATAGATAAAATTACTTTTACCCTTCGCACGATTTATTTTTTGCCATTTTGCAACCCTATCAATAACATCATTTGCTTGCTCTTTCGTAAACATTTCTAACGGATAACATTTGTCACGATATTTGGTTAAACCAACAGGAACAATAGCTACCGATAATACTGTTGGCTTAAAAGCTGTCAAATCTTCTAAGGTTTTTTCTAATATTTCGCCATCATTGATGCCTGGACAAAGAACGATTTGTGTATGAAATTCAACATCGGCCTCTTTTAATCGTTCAAAATGTTCCATAATATTTGCTGCACTTTTATTATGTAACATATTTGCTCTCAGTTCACCATTCGTTGTATGTACTGATATATATAAAGGTGACAAGTGCAATTTCTTAATACGAATAAAATCTTCATCTTTCATATTTGTTAGTGTAACAAAATTCCCATACAAAAATGACATTCGATAATCGTCATCTTTTATTGATAAACTTTGACGCATATTCGGCGCAATTTGATCAACAAAACAAAACCAGCACTTATTATAGCAACGATTAATACCATCAAAAACAGCGCTTTCAAATTCTACACCTAATTCTTCATCATATTCTTTATCAAACTCAATGATCTCACGTTCACCATCTTTTGTTTCTACAAGCAATTCAATTTCTTCTTCGGCAAAAGCAAAACTAAGATCAATAATATCTGTTAGCTTCTGACCATTCACTTCGATAATTTTATCACCAATTTCTAGACCGATCTCGGCTGCAAGACTATCCTTATATACATTGGCTACAACACCATAACAATCCAAAGTTTTTCACCTCATACCTTTGTTTACCTATCATTTTCACATAATATAGCAAGGAGTGATGGTTAGCATCACTCCTTGCTATATTATACATTATTTATTTGGATTTTTCTCCAATTTATCGTCATTTTTTTCTTCTTTTTTTACATTACTGTCCTGAAATACATCTTTGAACTCATTCGTGGTAAAATTATGAACCTTTGCTGTTGCCTCTTTTACTCCACCAGTACTTATAAACATAAATATTATCACACCTCCTACTAGAAATGCAACAATATAACCAATCGATTTTACAGACCCCGATGCACCAGCAGACTTTGTTGCTACTCCAGCACTACCTTCGACATTACTAGGATTTGCTGAGGTCACTCCCAATACAGTTGGAATTATATCTGCAAGCATCGCTATACCACGTTCAGCATCTTCACGTTTATTGTTCTGAGCTCCAACTTCAACCAACATTGACTTCGGATGCAAGTCTTGATTGTAGTCACCACCTTTTGCAAAAAAGATGCCTTTCACTAGTCCAGGATGGCGTTCATCCGATACCGCTTTCATTTGTAGGGCATACTCTTCAATTTGCTTTCCTGTTGGGCCAAATTTGCCTACTACCAGTTGGACTTTTGTTACATCTTGTCCTTCAATTGTGCTACCATAAGCTTCTGGAGGTGCTGCATCACGATGAATATCAAAAATTGCATCTGGTTGTTGTTTTAACAGATTTACAACCGTACGTCTAGAACGCTCATATGCCATATCATCATGAGGGCTGTGACTTTCATCTGAATGAATTGCTTCTATTCCATTTTTCTCTAAGGCTTGTGTAAATGCATCTCCTACTTTTATGATGCCACCATCGCCTGTATCACTGCTGTCTTTACCATCACTAGGTATATAAGCTTCATCATTATGCGTATGATATAACGCTACTTTTTTTGTATTCTCGGCTTCTGCAATTGGCATTTGAAAAAAACTCAATAAATATTCTTTTGCTTTATAATGATTTAAATACTCAACTAGATTAACATTGCTAATAAATTTCACCATCGCATTTTGTCCATCAATTTTTATTATTTGATATCTTTTATTATTTTCAGTTAAAAACTCATCACCAACACGTACTTTCCAGCCTGTAACATAGACAACCGCCCCTGATTCATCAATCATATTATAGTAGCTAGATTGTGCTTTTACGGGTATGCTTACCAATAATAGCATTAAGGTTATTGATAGTATCTTAAAAATTTTATTCATGATCATCACCTCGAGAATTATTTTCAGCATTTTTTTTATTTTTTTTTCGCTCTTCCATAGAAATAACACTCGAATTACCTTTAAATTTATCCTCAGGAATCCCTAATTCTTTTCCAAACTCATAGACACTTATTTTACTCGTAGAATTTTTATGTCCCCCCTGCAATTTTTCACGTGTTTCCCCTACCAACTCAGCCATCATAATTGCAACAAAGCCCGCAATCACAACTACATCAAAAACACCTGCTCCACCTATAGCTGTTGTTCCTCTTATACCATTTCTCAGCAAAGTAACTAAATGAATAACGTCACTTAATACAATCCCCAAAACGCCACCAATGAATGCACTTCTTCTTGATCTACCAAAGACATATGCGACAATGCCTGCTGAAATCCCATAGATCAGTTTAGGATCTAAAAACATTGTATCAGGCTCATAAGGTAAATAACGAGCTCCTAAATAAACAATGAATGCGACCATTACCATCGCGCTAATAGCACGAACTCGCTCAACTGGTTGATCTGCTTTTATGATCAACCATATTGAAAGTAAGACCGGCAAAACAGCTCCTCCAACATTAATTGTTAAAGTTCTATCGGCTCTGAGAGGTATATCAATGAAACTCCCTACAACCATCGCCAAAATAAATAAAATCGCTTGTTTATCTGTTAAACGCATTCTATCTAATAGTCTTTGTGCAATACCAAAGTAAACCAAAACACCAATTACCAATAAAGCAATCATTCCTAACGGCATATTCATTTACATACCACCTTTTACTCATTAAAAATTTCGTTAGAAATAGATTGCCCTTTTTCGTTTATTGAAATACAAAAACCATGGTTTTTAAACCATGGTTTTTTATTCCAAACTATTAAATTTAAAAATTATCAATCTGCCATTTTTTTAAATAGATGCCCAAACTTATCACCTAAAGTATTTGTTGCTTCACTCTGCATATTGATATATTGCTGATATTCGGCATGTTCTACATCTTGTTGTGCTTGCACTAGGCTTAAGCCAATTCTTTTATTTTTTTTATCAATATTAATAATTTTAACATTTAATTTATCACCCATTGCAACTACTTCATCTGCTTTATTAATATGCTTTTCAGACAACTCGCTTAAATGAATTAGGCCTTCCAAGCCATTCTCTAATAAAACAAATGCACCAAAATTCATGATTTTAGTAACCAAGCCACCTACACTGGCGCCTTCTTGAAAAATCTCCACTTTATCCAACCAAGGATCACGCGAAACTTCTTTTAGACTTAACGAAATACGCTTAGTTTTCTCATCAAAATTCGTAACCATTACCGAAACTTCATCGCCAACATTAACTACTTCACTTGGACTTTTCACACGTTGCCATGACAATTCAGAGATATGTACTAGTCCGTCAATACCGCCAATATCGACAAATGCACCATACTCAGTTAAACGTTTTACGATACCATTTATGACTTGATTTATTTCAAGTTTGTCAAAGATAGCCTTTTCTTGAAGTTTACGCTCTTCTTCTAAAATAACGCGATGAGAAAAAACAGCTTTTTGTTTGTCTTGATCTACTTCTATTGCAATTAACTCTAACGTTTTACCCACGTAAACCTGTAAATCTTCAACAAAACTAATATCAATCTGTGATGCTGGGATAAAACCTCTAATACCAAAAACAGAAATACTTAAACCGCCTTTTACCGCAGTGATAACTTTACCGGTAATACGCTCTCTATAAGAAAATGCTTTTTTAATTTTATCCCAAGCAACCACTTTATCTGCTTTTAATTTAGATAACTTTGGTCCATCCTCGCTCTCAACAGCTAAAATATATACATCAATAATATCACCAATAGCAACAATATCATTCACATTCTCTGGCGTAGGAAAAGCTAACTCTGTAATTGGAATAATCCCTTCCGCTTTATAGCCAATATCAACGAACACTTCATTTTTATGAATGCCAACTACTTTGCCTTCTATTATGTCATCTACCTGTATTTCTTTCATTGATTCATCTACTATATTATCCATATCTTGCACTTTATCATATACCTCCTCAATAATCCAATCTGGAGTAGAGGCTCCAGCTGTTATACCAACTTTATTAAAACCAATAAACCACTCATCTTTTAACTCTTGTACCGTTTCAATATGATATGTAACGGTACCCGTTTTTGCACACAATTCTGCTAATCGCGTAGTATTTGCACTATTTTTCCCACCGATCACCAACATAATATCAACATCATTGGCTAATTTAATCGCTGCTGCTTGACGTTGTTCTGTTGCATTGCAGATTGTACGTTCAATTTTTATATCATTGGATTTATTAGTTAATATATCAACTATTTTTTTAAAGGCGTCACCTGAAAATGTAGTTTGCGCGACAATTCCTAACCTACTAATAAATGCTAAATTCTTAGCTTCTTCTTCAGTTTCTATAATAATAGCTTGTTTACCCGACCATTCAAAAATACTCTTTACCTCAGGATGGCATTTTTCCCCAACAATAACTACTTGGTAACCATCTTCTAACAATTGATGCGCTGCCAATTGTGCCTTTTTAACATGCGGACACGTAGCATCAATTACATTAAACCCCGCTTGCTCTGCTTCATCATAGGTTTCAGGACCTACCCCATGGGATCGAATAATAATCGTTCCACTATCAACCTCTGATAGACTATTGACCATACCAACGCCTTCACTCGCTAAGCGCTCAACCATCTGAGGAT
>JARBTT010000275.1 GCA_029240055.1 Anaerosinus sp. | reverse complement strand
CAATGCCAGGGAAAAATTGTCGATACTCTTGCTTAATTGGAACCACATAACGGTCACCACGCATCGTAATTAACACATCTTGAAAGTATTTTTGATATTCTGTTGCTCGTAATACACTATCAAGACGCTCTTTTATACGACTTTGTGATTGTTTTATCTCACGACGAATTCGTTGTAATTCGACGCTTGCATTATCACGTATAACCCCATGCTCATCTACAACAGCTTCGATATTATTTTCTAGATTACCAACAATTTCAATATTTCGTGCTAACTCCTGTAACCTTGGCACTTCAATTTCAATTTCTTTAAAAAATCTCTTTAATTTACGCATTGCATATAAGGTACTTGCAATATCAAGCAATTCGTGTGTTTCTAGCACGGCTCCCATTTTTGATTTTTTAAGAAATTCACGAATATCACGAATTCCACCAAGCGGTAGGGTCGCAACTACTTGCAAAACAGATCTTCCTTCTGCCGTTTCCGCAATCCAAGCTTCAACTTTTTCATATTCATTGCTTGGTAATAAATTTTCAACAAGCTCTCTACCTAGTGTAGAACTCGTACATTCTGCTAATTGTTTAATGATCTTATTATATTCTAAAGTCTTTAAAACTGCTAAATCCATTCATTCACCTTCTTATAAAACACCTCTGAAATAGTGACCACGCGTAATATTATCATTTTCAATACTACTCATTTTATCTTGTAAAATTAACGGATGGTTCTCTCCTAAATCAAGGAATTCACGATACAATTTTGTCAACTTAGCGATACGATCTTTCGTATAATATTTACCTTCAATACGAATACGATCAACACCAATTTGTCCAAAACGCGCCACATGAGGAAACATGCTTAACTCTTTTCCGTTCAATAAATGCATACGACAGAATTGGTCGGTCAACAAAGGAAATTTTTCATCTTTTCGATCAAGCAACCAATATTGATTTTTTAAACACGGCTGACTACATTTCCCCTTATCTAAATTGCCCAAGTAACTGCCCATCGTGCAATATTCTGAAACCATCAAAGATAAATTACCATGCACAATACATTCTGTTTCCAATGTGCCTAGACTAACTATTTTTTCTATTTGTCCAAAGTTTAACTCTGGTGATAACGTCACACTTTTTACACCCAGACTAGATAAAGTTTCCATTGAAATATTATTATATACATTTAAATAAGACTCCGCATGAATTGGTACATCTATTATTTGTTTTACGATGTCTATAGTTGCAATATTACTTACACTGATTTCGTCTATTGTAAGCTCTTTAAAACTTGCTACTAAATTTTTAAAACTTTCCATTTGCCATCTTTTTAGCAATCGCGGCGTAGTAAAAATAATTTTTTTGTGATTATTTTTCACCATCTGGTATACTGCTTTATAGTCTCCTATGGTAATAGGCTTATGGCTAAAATTTTCACCACCGAACATGATGATATCGGCACCATTTTGAATTGCAGCATCAACTTTATCTACGCTATCAACATTTACCACTAATTTAGGTTTGGTTGCTTGACGTTGATGATTTTCTCTTAACCGCTTACGTAGGGCTTTATAATCTTTAGCTTCTAAGCCAGGACGATTAAACGTTGCCAGACGCGCTTGTTCTAACATTTCAACTGCCACTCGACGTGCTTCATTCATCTCACTCATTGGTACCATAATTTCATCTTGAATATTACATTTAAAATTTCTAACTTCAAATACAGTTGTACCTAATCGCTCAATTTGCTTTTGAACTGTTTCTATCGTTAGGGGACGCTTCAAGGCTTTTTCTGCAATAAAGTTAGTTTGCGCTTGACCATAAAAGCCATCTACATCTTGCATTTCGATGGTTAATGGTTGTCCAATACTTGCAGATACTTCAATATCAACGGGAATTCTTCTTATTGGTGCACCAGCATTAAAGAAGCTTCGTGCCCTTTCCATCATATTGGCATCAAAAACTTTAAATACGCGATCATTATCACGGACTGGCGCTGAAATCGCAAATGTCACTTCTTGGTTTGGCATTGCGTGTTCGACCGTTTTTCCATTAACCGTCATTTGGGTAATCGTACTGCTTACACGGCCACCAACTTTCACCCAAAACTCTATAATATCATTGATATATAAGTCTTCAGCAAGTTTAATTGTTACCGTTTTTATTTGTGCATCATAGCGTACTACCCGACCAACAAGTATACCACGGTTATTAGGGCGGCGATCACTCATCATGAAACGTCCTGGGCGCGTTTTCATATAAGCAGTTGTAAAATCACGATTAAAAATCTGTGCTAAATTCTTATGATCCTGCTGATTAATCGAAAAATCCTCTTTACTTGCTAAGTAAGTATCAATCGCACGACGATATGTATCAACAACGACCGCTACGTATTCAGCCCGTTTCATTCGTCCTTCTATTTTTAGTGAAGTTACACCTGCTTCAATAAATTCAGGAATAAGTTCAATTGTATTTAAATCTTTTGGGCTAAGTAAATATTCACCAGAATCAACGTCTTTTAATAAATCATTATTA
>JARBTT010000071.1 GCA_029240055.1 Anaerosinus sp. | reverse complement strand
GTAGGTTCGAGTCCTACTCAAGGAGCCAAGTGGCCCGTTGGTCAAGCGGTTAAGACACCGCCCTTTCACGGCGGCTTCACGAGTTCGAATCTCGTACGGGTCACCATTTCATTTTCCCACTTGGTTTTTTAATGGGCGATTAGCTCAGCTGGGAGAGCGCCTGCCTTACAAGCAGGATGTCGGCAGTTCGATCCTGTCATCGCCCACCATTAAAACTTGATAATTTAAAAAGAAGCGAGTATTTGGCAAGACCAAGTGCTCGCTTTATTGTTTTGTTTTAAAAAATAGTTATTGTATATTTTATACTTGCATCTTTTTTTGCAAATTGCTTTTGCTTTTATTATAATAAAAAGTAATTGAGAATTTTATAGAAGAATCGTTAACATTTTGTTAGGATGTGGGTATATGCATATCTCTAGGTCGAAGTATCTTTTAGTAAGAGGTATCATAGTATGTAGTGTCCTCTTATTGGTACTAGGAATCATAAGAATATTATTTGATATGACTTTTCAGCAATTTATGGCAAATCGATATGCTGAAATACATAGTGCAGCTAATCTAGTGAATACCTATTTTAATGATAATTTAGCAGAATTAAAATTGTTAGCTAGGGGCATAGATTTAACAGACACGGCACCAACTGAAGTGGAGCTTAAACTGCAAGAAATATTTAAATTGGGTTTTTTTAATGCCAGTATTTTTGATGATAAAGAAAATTTGGTTGCCAACGTACTTTCAAGTGATGCCCGTACAGAAAAAATAGAAGATCGCATCGGTTTCGAACAGGCTTTGCGTGGGCATGAACATATATCGGATGTCTTTTTTGATGCTACAATGGATCGGTCTTATATGATTATTAATGTTCCTGTATTAGACATGCGGGGGTCTGTTACGGGTGTTTTAGTGGCAAAGATGGATATTAAAAAATTCAACGCTATATTGTCTGGCTTGTATGATGGAAGCAGTGAATATTTTTTTGTCTTAGATAGTGAAAATAGTTATTTACATAATCTAAAGGAAAGAACTGTACAATTACAAGTGGAAAATAGTGAGGACATTGAAAAAACTTTATTTTTACAGACAGATTATATAAGATTACATCAGAGATTAGAGCATTCTTCTTGGTGTATTGATGCTGTTATCCCAACGAAGGCTTTTTATAAAAGCATTGCTTACGCGTTACTTATGCCCTTGATCTTATTGATTTTGTGTGCGATTATCATTATTTTAACGATTTGGTTTATCTATAAAGATAGAGGACATCAAAAAGCATATGCGATGATGCGGATTGAGTCTTTAACTACGGCAACGCAAGTTGCAGCGGGGATTGCCCATGAAATCAAAAATCCTCTAGCTTCATTAAAAGGGTTTATTCAATTGATGAGCAAACAAGACCACGAACATTCACAAACCAATTATTTAACGATTATGCAAGATGAAATTGATCGTATTGATTGTTTGACGAATCAGTTTTGTATGTTATCAAAGCCGCTGGATAAAGTTGAGTATAAAACATTTAATTTACTTGAGCTTATGTGCAAAGTTATTTTTTTGTTTGAACAACAGGCCCTACAAAAGTCAATCGACTTAACGATGTTACCACTAGAGGCTAACTACGAACAGTTTTTGATACAGGGAAATACCAATCAATTAAAGCAGGTATTAATTAATTTAATCCGTAATGCAATTGAGGCAACTGGAGAACATGGTAAAGTAACGATGCTTTGTCGTAAACATAAAGGAAATATCGTGGTTACGATCCAGGATAATGGTAGCGGAATTAGTTCAAGCGATTTGGAGAATTTAGGAACGCCGTTTTATACGACAAAAGAAAATGGGACTGGGCTTGGATTATTAGTTAGTTTTGAAATTATTAGAAAACATGGTGGTAAAATAAATATTGATAGTTGTTTGGGTGTAGGCACGACTTTACAAATAATATTACCAGAGGCAAAAAATAATCGGCTTAGTGAAGGGGCTATACAAAAATGAATACGAATGAGCGTCGTGAATTTTTACGAAAGAAACTTGCAGAAAGTGCAAAACCGATCACGGGGACGGCTCTAGCAAGTGAATTAGGCATAAGTCGACAAGTGATTGTTGGTGACATTGGCATTTTAAGAGCTATGGGCACAGAGGTATATGCTACGCCACAGGGGTATGTAATTCCCGGAGAAATTGCAGTAAATGGTGAGGTTCTGATTGCAACGATTGCCTGCATTCATGATAAGCAAGGTGTAGCGAAAGAATTGGAAATTATCGTAGACAATGGTGGCAAAGTACGTGATGTCATCGTAGAACACCCTTTATATGGTGAGATTCGCGCCGATTTGATGATTTCATCGAGACGAGAAGTAAGCAATTTTTTAGCTGGATTGGAACGGTGTGGTGCAGGGCCATTGTCAGCGGTTACGGGCGGCTTGCATCTACATACGATTGAAGTGCCCAGTGAAGAAATTTTACATGAAATCGAAAAAGAATTAAAAGAAAATGGTATATTAAGATAACACAGCAGTGAAAAATAAAGTTGGTACAGAAAATGTATCAGCTTTATTTTTTTTACTTGTCAACATAATGTAAAATATGTATAATAAAAACTATGACAAAACTAATGTAAAGACAGGTGTAAATATGAATATCGTAAATCGTTTGGAAAAGATACCGGTGTGTTCTTTTCATTATCGTTTATTATTTATTACTGGGCTAGGTTGGATGTTTGATGCTATGGATACTGGTATCATTGCCTTTGTATTACCAACCTTAGCAAAAGTATGGGGACTTACCACTGCGCAAATGGGGTATATCGGAAGCATTGGTCTTGTTGGGATGGCTATTGGTGCAGTCATGGCAGGTGAATTTGCCGATCGTTTTGGCCGCAAGAAAATGTTTGCGGCAACGCTCGTGATTTATAGTTTAGCAACAGGCCTTTGTAGTATTGCTTGGAGTTATGAAGCGTTGCTAGCATTTCGCTTTTTAGTTGGTTTTGGTTTGGGCGGACAATTGCCGGTGGCGGTTACCTTGGTTACGGAGTTTTCACCACCGAATGTTCGTGGTAAGTTTATCGTTTTATTAGAAAGTTTTTGGGGTGTAGGTTGGTTGGTTGCAGCACTTATTTCTTATTTAGTAATTCCAAAATTCGGCTGGCATGTTGCCTTTATCATTGGTGCATTACCAGCATTATATGTCTTTTATATTTGGAAAACTGTCCCCGAATCAGTCCGCTATCTATTAAACAAAGGAGAAGATCAGGAAGCAGAAAAAATAGTCTTAGCAATGGAAGCAGCGGCAGGTATTGAATCTGTTCCGTTCGTTCGTGAAACAAAAGCAGAAAAACCAGCGCAAGTAAAAGTGGCGTTTAGTGAAATATTAACTTCTGCATATCTGAAACGAACCATTATGTTGTGGTGTTTATGGTTTGGCATCGTATATTCTTATTATGGAATCTTTACCTGGTTGCCATCACTGATGGTAACACAAGGTTTTACGGAAATTAAAACGTTTGAGTATGTCATTATCATGACACTGGCGCAACTACCTGGGTATTTTGCCGCTGCATACTTAGTGGATCGCATTGGGAGAAAAGCAACTTTGGTTGGCTTTTTAACTGGTTGTGCTATTTGTGCTTATTTCTTTGGTCAGGGTGGATCAACGACTGTAGTATTAACGTGGGGAAGTTTGATGTCCTTCTTTAATTTGGGCGCTTGGGGTGTAGTGTACACTTATACACCAGAAATGTATCCTACTCGTGTACGGGCTTTAGGTTCTGGATGGGCAGCGGCAATTGGTCGCATCGGTGGGATTTTAGCACCGACCATCGTGGGGATTATGCTTGGCTCGAAGCAAGGGTTCCAAGATATTTTCTTGATGTTTACAGGAGTTATGCTAGGCGTAGCGGTGATTGTTGCTGCTTTAGGTCCAGAGACAAAGGGGAAAACGCTCGATGAAATCAGCGTTGGAAACGATAAGCTAGAGTTTTCTAATCGTTAAATTTATGCTATACTTGATGAAAGTATAGCTAAGGTTTTACCTTTAGGAGGTTTTTATGGGGTCAATTCTTCATATCATTGGTGCTTTGGTTGCAATTTGGGTATATAATGACGCAAAGAAATTTGGTCATAGTATGACAGTAGCTTTGTTATGGGCAGCTGGCAGTATTATTATGGTGCCAATATTTTTCCCAGCATATCTGATACTTGCTCGTAAACAAGTGATGAAATCAAATCGTAATCTAGAGGAAGTTACCATTGAAATAGATGCCGAGTTTGTCGAGAACACCGTGGATTGTCCGATGTGTGGACGTAAGGTAAAAGAGGATTATAAACTTTGTCCTTATTGTGGTTTTACATTAAAACCAACTTGCAATAAATGTGGGATGGAATTGGAACGTGACTGGAAAGTTTGCCCGACCTGCCAAACATCTGTAACAGGAAAATAAAGTATCTCATAAGCCTCTTTAGATGATTTTTTTATCTAAAGAGGCTTTATTATAGCTAGGTGAACAGGTCTTTGCTGGACATGACAGCCCGGTTGTGATATAATATCTTTCGTAGCTGTTTTAAGCGCCTGTAGCCCAGTGGATAGAGCACTGGCCTCCGGAGCCAGGGGCGTAGGTTCGATTCCTACCAGGCGCACCATTAAGAAATTCAAGCCTTCACGGTTTTTACTGTGAAGGCTTTTTTGCGTTTTGGTGCTTATTTTGGTGTTTATTAAGTGCAAAAAATAAAGACGTATGAAGTTTTTTAAACGGTTTCTTGTTTTGCGGTGGTAATTATTTTATCTAGACTTTTTGCAATTGCTTGATCTTTTAGTGGTAGATAATGCCCGTAGATATCAGTGGTGGTACTAAGTTGAGAATGTCTATCACGTTCCGAAAAATCCTTCACTTATAGCATATGTTACAGGCATATGCTATAAGTGAAGGATTTGATATATCAGGAAGATTGTTATCTTTAGTGAATTTTTTTAACCAGTGTCCAAAACTTGATGGAAACATTGCCTGACCATCTTTTGTGATGAAAATTAAATCATCTTCATTCCATTTACTCGATATCCAAAATGAGGTGGAAATATAACAGATGTAACATGCTTGCATACTGAATGTTTAAGTAATAGTAAAGGTAAATGTACAGCAAATCAAATAACACTAAAGCACTGTAACACATGCAAGTCGCTTTGGAAAGTATGAGGATTATTTGTTGGAAGAAACTTTAAATAATATATTAAGTGGAAAATAATGAGAAACATCCAATAATATGTTATACTTTTACTAGTTTTGGAATAATGGAATTAACCTGTGGAAACAGCTAAAATCCATTACTTTGAGTATTTCATATAATCTGGGTTTAGGAGGAAAAAATGAAAAAATTTTTAGAGGAAAACAATTACATCGATTTTCATTCTATGATTATTCAAGAAAATGATATTTTTGATATGCGTATGTCTGATGAAGAGAAAGCAAGAGCTGCGTTTGAATTTGTCAGAGATAAAATTCCACATTCTTTTGATTGCAAAGCAACCGTTATTACGGCAAAAGCATCGGAGGTTTTAAAATATAAAACAGGAATATGTCATGCAAAATCCAATCTTTTGGCAGCCCTTTTGCGATCCCAAGGAATTCCAACAGGTTTTCGTTATCAGCACTTAACATTGCTGAACGATGATTCTGCTGGATATTGCCTACATTGCTATAATGCAATATATATATAAGGTAAAAGGATTGAAGTTGATACACGTGGCAACAAAGAAGGTATAAATGCACAGTTTTCCTTAGATAATCCTATTTTAGCTTTTCAAAACAGACCACAATATGATGAATACACATTTGACGGTATTTATGATTTCCCTGATATTCCAACAATGGAAATGTTGGAACGGGCAAAGAATCTTAAAGATGTTGCAGATGGATTGCCGGAATTCCCTTCTTTGCGGCCACAAATAAGCAAATTATGAGCAATACATTTATAAGAAACGTACGTAACAACAACTGAATTATTAAAAATAAATGTAGAACAGACTAGCTAATTGAGTAGTCTGTTTTTTATTGATTGAAAAGGGGGAGATTGATGTATGAAAATAGTCATGTTTAAAGTTAAGAATAAACTTATTCTTAACTTTAAACATGCACATTTCCATCCAAGCGGTGATCCTACACCAAGCAAAGAAGATATAAATATTACTCGAAAAATAATGCAAGCTGGTGAGATCGTCGGTATACATGTGATTGACCATGTGATTATTGGCAAAGGTAATTATTTCAGTATGAAAGATGCAGGTTTTATGGATCAAAATTAAATGGGTATTTGGATCATCGGTTTGAAATTGACTTACATAATAATTTAGAGCAGGTTACTGAACATGTTTTATCTTCGGTACCTTTTTCATTTTCTTGATTTTTTCACGGATAAAAAGTATAATAGAACGTGAAAATATGAAATTAATAGGAGAGTTTGAAATGATTACAATAATCTGGGATACGTTACTTAAAGAAGAATATCAGGCTGAGGGATTAGGGATAATTAAACGAATATGGAATGATATGAAGCAGTTTGAGGGCTATATCAAACATGAAGTTTTAATTGATGCTGATGTCCCAAGCCATGTTGTTATTACGAGCTGCTGGGTTACGCGTGAATTGGCAGACAAAACCGTGGTCACTTACGCGACTTCCGAGCCAGTTAGGTTGCTATCACCCTTGCTCGCTGGACCGAGAAAACGTACTGTTTTATGTGGAGAATTTTAATCATATGAATAACGTTCCTTTACTCGTGCTTGAATTAGCTAATAGCGGAAAGTCTAAGCGGCCGTCTGGAATACGCGAAGCTTATTTTTCTGACCCGTTCGAAAATCGAGAAACATTTCTTGAATTTTTAAAACAATTAAAACATCCCAATCTAAATCTAAATGATTCAGATTCGCTTACTATTAACCTTGACGAAATCAAACTTTTATGCGAAACAGTTGAACAAATTGTTTTTCAACTCATAAGTAAGAAGGAATTCTCACTAAATGCCATTACTAATTTAAACGAAAGCGCTAAGGATTGCTGTTGGGCTCATCAGTTAAGCCAAGACGGTACTTATTCAGATCTTTTCCAATCGGGCACGTTAGCTGGGATAATAGCTTCGATATGTGTAATGGAGCTTGCAAAATGCGATGTTACACGGATTAAAACCTGTAACCGCATAGCATGTGGTCTCTACTTTTATGATACAACACGTAATCGTAGTGCTCGCTGGCATGATGAAAATCCATGTGGGTGGCGAACACGTTCTGAAAGACGAAAATAATATCTAGTTTTCGTCTTTCTCTTTATCTGTCTGTCAAGGGGACGGGGGTGTCGACATACAGGTGTCGTTAACCCCGTCCCCTTGACATCCTGAGTAAAGAAAATATTTAATGTTATATTCTTCTTTCACCAGACGTAATTATTTTTCATTATTTGCTGGTTTGTAGAGAATGATTTAAAATAGATTCTGGTGAAAATAAGAATAGAGAAATTGAAAAAGCGGGTAACTGGGTACATTTGTACTTGGTTGCCCGCCTTTTTTATTTTATGAGGGAAAATAATATAAAAAATGAGAATAAATAGTTATATTAATAGGATTTTTTTATTAAACGGTAATAAGATTGTCATAGAAATAAGACTCTAGTTTTTTTTATGAAAGCAGAATCATCTACAGTTTTAGTTAAAGGGGTCTCACCAGCGAAGAGCGCTTAACTTAACTAACAAGATGGGCAAACTTATCACTTTTGAGATATTTATATTTCATAAAAATTTATCTGCAATTCATGACAAATTTTTCTATTAAATATATTTGAATTTTTTACATATTATTGCAGGATACTGTTATTTAATGTAGAATATGGTAAATAAGAGGTGGTTCTGTGAAAAAAATTTTATTGATTTTATTAGTTAGCTGCTTATTTCTTTTTTTAATAAAAATAGGAGGTTGTTCCACTATGCAAAGCAAAACAATAACTGCCACAAAAAATTACCCCAATAAACCTATTACTGTCATTGTACCTTTTAGTGCGGGAGGAGGATTGGATCTCGTAGCTCGGACGTTGGAAAAAATGGCACCTAAATATCTCGGACAGCCCTTAGTTGTTGTCAACAAAACAGGCGGAGCAGGCACCATCGGCTGGAATGAACTGGTGAACGCTAATCCCGATGGTTATACGCTTGGTATGAGTGCCATTGACTTACTCCTCCACCCCTTGTATGGCTCAACGAAATATCATTACCCAAGTGCCTTAGAACCAATTGCCCAAGTTTCATCTTTACCACAGATCATGGTAGTACCAGCCGAACAGTCTTTGCAAGATATTGATGCTCTTATTAAATATGCCAAGCAACATCCCGGGCAAATGAAATGCGGTCATGGAGGGATAGGGGCATTGTCACATGTTATTGGTGAAACCTTCGCCAAAGAGGCTGGCATTACTCTTGAACAAGTTCCATTTCGTGGCGGTAGCGAAGTGACTGTTGCTTTATTAGGTCACCATATTCAAATTGGTTTTGTTAACCCAGCAACAGTCAAAGAACAAATTAAAAATGGTACACTAATAGCACTGGCGACGACAGGCTACCAGAGACTAACCGACCCAGATTTAGCCCAAATACCAACACTTAAGGAACAAGGATTTGATATTGTATTAAATAATTGGTTTGGAATAGTAGCGCCCAAAGAATTACCGCCAGAGATTAAAGCTAAGCTCGAGGAAGGGTTTAAAGCAATGATTGCTGATCCAGAATTTAAGGCTAATATCGAAAATTTAGGGTTGCAAGTAGAATATTTAAACTCCGACGACTCCAAAGAAAAATGGCGCTTGGATGGTGATAAATTGGCTAAGACTATACAAGAAACTGGCATTTTAGAACAAATCAAAGCGCAGAAAAATTAATAATAAAAAATCATCATTTCTTTATAAAAATTTTAAAATTCTCTTAGCGTACGTTTTGGGAGTTTTGTTGGTGAAACCACGAAAAGGACTCCACATAAGATTATAATTGATAAATTGCTATTAGATAAATTCGACAACTAGGTACAAAAATGTACTTGGTTGCCGTATTTTTTATTTATAGATAGTAGTATTCATTATTGGATTTCTTTAGAATAATCTGTCAAGGGGACGGGGGTGTCGACATACAGGTGTCTTAACCCCGTCCCCTTGACACTCTTTTACAGTTGGAACTATAATGGGAGGCAATTCTATTAACTCAATTGCCTCAAAAGCATCAATGCAAGTTGATTTTCGGTCAAATAGCCAAGTTGAACTTGAAAAAATCAAAGATGATTTTTTTGCAATTGTAAAATACGCTGCCGCTGAAGAAAATGCCCGGTGGGAGAGCAATAAAATAACTTTTGATATTAAAATTGTTGGCAACAGGCCCGCAGGCTCTCAGTCACCCGAAGCACCAATCGTTCAGGCAGCCTGGGCCGCTACGGAAGCAATAAATCTTACACCTGTTTTTTCTCCTCCAAGCAGTACTGATTCGAATTTGCCTATCAGTTTGGGGATTCCCGCGATTACTATTGGTGGTGGCGGATTAGCAGGTGCTACACATTCAGTAGATGAATGGTTTGATCCAACCGATGCTTATTTTGGATCACAGAGAGCATTTCTAACTATACTCGGTTTAGTAGGCATTGAAGGAGTGAGTGAAGCATTACTTTTTAAACGGTAGTGCGCAAGCTCATATAAGGTTGATGCATTTACTAAAGGGGGTTATAAAAGATATAATTGGAGAATACGGATTTGTTAGTATGAAAGATAAAATGGATTATAATAAAAATAGCTATAATTTATTGGAAAGGGGTTATGCACATGAGCATTCCTATCAACGAAATCATTAATTTTATTGGCATAGTAACTCTCTTAATGATGCTGCCAGGTCCGAATACTATACTTGTTATGCAAACTTTTGGAATACTTGGCCGAAGGGCAGCATTATATAATATAGCGGGAATTGTGACTGCTATATATATTCACTCATTCTTATCGGCTTTTGGTTTATCTATTATTATCGTAAAATCTGCTCAAATGTATATGTTGATTAAATATGCGGGAGCTGCATATATTATATATTTAGGGGTAGTAAGTATATTTTCAGTATATAATCAAACCGATGATACCTCTTCAGTTACTGACGAATCTACGATAAAACAGAAAAACTGTGATTCACCCTTTAAGTTGTATACTCAAGGATTAATTAGCAATATACTCAATCCTAAAGTAGCTTTATTCTTTTTATCTTTATTTCCTCAATTTATACATAATCATAATGCTGTACTCGTTGAATCGCTAATGTTAACATTTATTTATACTTTAATTGCCATAGCTTGGTATGCTATACTTATGGCGTTTGTCAATAAGATGGGTAGCTATCTGGAGAATAATTGAATTAAGAGGTGGCTTAAAGCGGTAACCGGATTTATATTAGTTGGTTTAGGAGTAAAAATTGCTTTTAGTAATAGATAAGTTATAAAACCTAGGATGACCATCTTTGGCACACTCCTAGGTTTTGTTTATCGCTAATTCTGATTAGATTTTAACTCTATTGAGAAAGGCTTAAATTTGGGGGATTCTCATTAAGGTCATCTCACTAAGTTTAATCGAATTTTTCTAGAAAATGGTGTATGGGTAATTACTAACAGATATGTATATTTTACATATGCGTATTTTTTAGCCCGTGGATTAGATTACGATTTTTGTAGAGTATTAATATTGATAAAACCACTCCAGATTTAACAATTTACATTGACATTTCTGGTGAAGAGATAAACTCTAGGATAGAAAAAAAGAGAATTGGGTAGAGTGAAGTTTGAAAATAAAAAAATGGGATGTTCGATATATTTTACGTTATTTAAAATGAGTTGATGAAGGGAACATGAAATGAATTTTGCTGATAATTTATTACAACAAATTGATAACAAGAAATCATCTGTAGTGGTTGGTCTAGATCCTAGAATTGAGTTTATACCTGAAAGTTTATTAATTGGGCTGAGCGAGAAATATAATGACAAAAGGACATTTTGGAGTGAAGCTATATTATTATTCAACAAAAAAATAATTGACGCTGTATATGATCTTGTTCCAGCAGTAAAACCACAGTGCGCATTTTATGAAGTTTTTGGTTATGAGGGTATGAGAGCTCTAGAAGAAACTTGTGCATATGCTAAGAAGAAAGGTTTGCTTGTTATATTAGACGCTAAAAGAAATGATATAGGTAGTACGGCAGCAGCCTATTCTCAAGCATATCTAAATTCGGAAAATGAATATGGTATTGAAGTTGACAGTATAACCATTAATGCCTACCTTGGAGCAGATGGAATTACTCCTTTTACTGACAATTGCAAGAAATATAATAAAGGGGTTTTTGTTCTTGTGAAAACTTCTAATGAATCATCTTCCCAATTTCAGGATTTAATAGTTAATGGACGAAAAATATA
>JARBTT010000005.1 GCA_029240055.1 Anaerosinus sp. | reverse complement strand
CAAATGGAAATCGCTGAAAAAATTTATGCAGAGCTTCGCGCTGCTGGTGTCGAAGCCATCATTGATGATAGAAAAGAACGTGCTGGCGTTAAATTCAAAGACGCAGATTTAATTGGTTATCCACTTCGTATCACTGTTGGACCGAAAACAGTAAATGAAGATGCAATTGAAGTGAAAGTTAGACGCTCTGGGGAAGCTTTTGTTTATACTCAAGCAGAATATTTAGAAGGTGTAAAACAACTTCTAGTAAATTTATAAAGTATCAATGTTAGTTTTTTTTGTTAGAAGCTATTCAAACTAGAAGTAAATAGGTAAAAAATAAAGAAGCATACCAATTTTGGTATGCTTCTTTATTTTAAAAAGTTATTTTGCAACTTTATTTAGATCTTCAATTAATTTATCAATATCAATACCATGAGCACCAGCGCCTTGTTCAATGTTTTCAAAACGAGCAGCAGAGCAACCAAGGCAACCCATACCTGCATTTTGAAATACTTCAACTGTTTGAGGATATTTTTGAACTACTTCAAGAATACCCATTTCTTTTGTTATATTCATAAGAAAATCCCCCCTGTGATAGTTTGTTTTTTATCAAAAGTCATTATAACATATTTTCTACAGATATATAATAGTTATTCTAAAATATGCTGGTATTTTTATACGTATAGAGGTAAAATAGTAGGCGTGTATTATTATATTATAGGAGAGTTTGTCGTATCATGGATATTATTGCGTTTTCAATGGGGAGCTTAAACTTTTATTGGTATGGTATTATAACGAGTATTGCAATTTTAGTGGGGATGTTAGTTACTCGTGTAGGATTGCATTTCCGTCATGAAAGTTTTAGCGTTATGATTGATCTGTTGTTATTGGGTATACCAGTAGCGATTATTGTTTCTCGGCTTTTTTACGTTTGTTTACATTGGCAGCTTTATAGTGGGAAAGTCAGTGAAATAATAGCTTTAAACCGTGGTGGTTTTTCGATTTATGGCGCTTTTGTCGGTGTTCTTTTTTTGCTATATTGTTATACAAAGTATAAGGGGATTTCTTTTTGGTATTGGCTTGATATTTTAGTTCCAGCTATTATATTAGGGATTGCCATTGATCAGTTAGGACATTTTAGTTTTCAAACTATTATAGGAATGCCGGATAATGGAAAAACAGTAGAGTATATTGAATATGCATTTAGACCAGCTGGGTTTGAACAGTATGAATATTTTAAGCCAGTTGCCTTGTATCAGGCAATATGGCAATTTGTAGTCTTTATTTTAGTGACTGTACTTAGTTTTCTTCAAATAAAACATCGAAATATCTTATTTGGAAATATATTTTTAATTGGGATGAGTATGAGCTGTTTGGGAAGATTTCTCTTTGGCTTTTTTTATTTAACGACACAACGAGGAATGCAGCTACATGCAGGTCAATTCATTAGCTTAATGGGATTGATCCTTTGTTTGGTTTTATGGAGTAGCAGAAAGTATCTACATAATAAGTCGATGATAAAAAGCGTTTTTAGGGTATAGGACAGATAAAAGGAGCAATTTAATATGAAATCGAATCATGCATATAAATATATCTTAGTAGCAATCCTAATAGTTATGTTACCAATGGTACTGTCGGCCCCAAAAGCAATGGATGCAAAGCACATGCAGCGACATGAAAATGATACGAAAATCGTTGTTTTGAACTATCATAAAATTGATGAGATGAATATAGCACTTTCTGTTTATCCCAAAGATTTTGATGAACAAATGGCATATTTAAAAGAAGAAGGATACTCTACCATTAGTCCGAAAGAAATGATTGATAACTTGGAAAATGGCGTACCTTTGCCAGAAAAACCTGTGATTATTACATTTGATGATGGCTACTTAGACAATTATACGAATGCGTACCCAATTTTAAAAAAATATGGCTTTACAGCTACAATTTTTGTTATAACTGACTTCATTGGTACTGATCCAAGGTTTATGAATTGGGATCAGGTACGAGAGTTGTCAAAAGAAGGCTTTACCATTGGTTCACATACGATGCAACATAAATCTTTAACAGATTTAAAGGAAAAAGATATAAGAGCAGAGTTGATTGGATCTAATAAAGCGTTAGAATCCCAACTAGGTAAAAAAGCAGAGTTTTTTGCCTATCCGACGGGTACTTATAATTTGCGTATCGCGCAAATCGTTAAAGAATGTGGATATAAGGCAGCATTTACGATAAAATATGGCAATGTTGATCAGGCAAGTAATATATATGCTCTAGAACGAGTGCCAATTTTTCACACGGAGCAAACTTTCAATAACTTTTGCCAAAGGTTGCAATATACTCCATTACTAGAGCGTTTAGGTTGGATTAAAATTTAATTTTTTTAAAAAAGTAGGGCTAATGGCTCAATTTATAAAAAAATAAAAAAAACTTCATAAAAAAAGAGGATTTTGTGAAATAGTATAAAATAATAAAAGTATATTTATTTATGTAAATTTCGATAGATATACTTCTATTATAAATGTAGTAATTGGTTGAATTGAGAGGAATGTTATTTTTGAAATTTCATCATATAAGTGTTTTAATGGAAGAAACCATCAATGCATTGGTGACGAATATAGATGGTGTCTATGTGGATTGTACTTTAGGCGGGAGTGGACATGCTAGGCGTGTGATTGATCGTTTAAGTACAAATGGTCGATTTATTGGAATTGATCAAGATCCTACGGCGATTGCTGTGGGAAAAGAAAGACTTGCCGATGCAAAGTGCAAGGTAGACATTATAAATAGTAATTTTAAAGAATTAGAAGCTGTGTTAGCGGATTTGGGTGTCGAAAAGGTTGATGGGGTATTATTTGATTTGGGGGTTTCTTCACATCAGCTTGATGTAGCTGAGCGAGGGTTTTCCTATATGCAAGATGCTCCTCTAGATATGAGAATGAATACAGAAGCTCCTTTATCAGCTTTTGAAGTTGTGAATACGTATGATGAAGAAGAATTAACAAATCTTATCTATACTTATGGTGAAGAACGTTGGGCGAAGCGGATCGTTAAGTTTATTATTGAAGCTAGAGAAAATGCCCCAATCAATACTACAGGTGAGCTAGTGGATATCATTAAAAAAGCAATTCCGGTAGCTGCAAGAAAAGAAGGCGGGCATCCAGCGAAAAGAACTTTTCAAGCGATTCGAATAGAAGTCAATAATGAATTGGGCATATTGAAAGATACGTTTGAGTGTGCAGCCAAGCACCTAAATGTAGGTGGCAGACTCTGTATTATTACCTTTCATTCATTAGAGGATCGTATTGCCAAACAAACTTTGCAAGCTTTGGCGAAACATTGCATTTGTCCACCGCGATTGCCGGTTTGTGTATGTAATCATAAAGCAGAAATTAAAATAATAGGGAAACCAATGGTCGCAACAGTTGATGAATTAGATGAAAATCCACGGGCTCGTAGTGCAAAACTAAGAGTCGCAGAAAAACTATAAAAGGTTGGAATTTGTTCTAAATTTGTATGGGAGGAAATATATATGTTAGCGAAAAGAAAACTTGAGTTTGAATTATATGAGGAACAAAGAGCGCAAGAGCCAGTCGTCGTAAGCCTACCAAAAGTCGATAGAAATTTACGTAAGAAATGTTTTATCTTAATTGCTGTATTTGCTGCGCTGGCTATGTTTACCACAATTAGAAGCGAAGCAATTGTAAGTAGGGGTTATGCTTTAGTGCAAGTAAAAGCACAGTCGGCTAATTTAGAAAGTGAAAATGAACGTTTAAAGCTGGAAATTGCAAAATTAAAATCGCCACAACGTATTAAAAATATGGCGATGTCAAACTTAGGCATGATTGTGCCAGAAGAAGTATATTTTGCCTCACAAAGTGGTAATTAACAATTATAATTGGGGGAGATATGATTGGCGTCAACATCGCATGTTACCATTCGAAAAAGATTAGCAGTGGTACTTATCATTGTCATACTAATTATGGGAGCATTAAGTTGTCGTCTGGGATATCTTCAGCTTTACCAGAGTCATTGGTTGAGTGAAAATGCTATTGATCAGCGGATTAGAAACATACCTGTTGAAGCAAGGCGCGGAAATATTTATGACAGAAAAGGACAAAAGTTAGCAGTGAGTATTAGCATAGAATCTGTTTATGCAATACCTGCTGAAATACGTGATGTAGAAACGACAGCAGCCAATCTGGCTGCTATTTTGGATTTAGATAAGAATAAATTGCTAGATAAGCTAAAAAAACGACAGGCTTTTACATGGATTGCTCGTAAAGTCACAACGGAGCAGGCGGAAGGTGTTAGGAAGGTAGATTTAGCTGGAATCGGTTTAACTGAAGAAGGAGAACGGTATTATCCACAGGATAATGTCGCAGCACATGTACTTGGTTTTACGGGACTTGATAGTCAGGGATTAGATGGTGTAGAGCTTACCTTTGATCAGTATCTACGTGGCAACAAAGGTAGTATCGTCATAGAATACGATGCCAAAGGACGTGAAATTCCTTATGCGGTCCACCGGTATCTTGCACCAGAGGTCGGTAATGATGTGTATTTAACCTTAGATATTGTCATTCAACAAATTGTAGAGCGTGAGTTAGATAAAGTGATGCAGGAAACGAAAGCGAAGGGCGCATCGATTATTGCAATGGATCCTTATACGGGTGAAATTCTAGCACTTGCGAACCGTCCCGATTACAATCCCAATCATTTTGCTGAATATGAACCGAAAAATTGGCGTAATGCGGCTATTTCAAATGCATTTGAGCCAGGGTCAACTTTTAAAATATTAACGACGACAGCTGCTCTTGGCGAAAAAATCGTAAGCTTAAATGAAAGATTTTTTGATTCTGGCGCGATTGAGGTACAAGGGAGAACGATCCATTGTTGGAAGCATGGTGGCCATGGTAGTGAAACGTTTAAAGAGGTTGTTGAAAATTCTTGTAATACTGGCTTTGTAACGGTTGGCCTGCGTCTAGGGGCTGAGAACTTCTATAAGTATTTGCATGCGTTTGGTCTAGGAGAAACGACTGGAATTGATTTACCAGGCGAGGCAAAGGGCATCATGATTAAAGAGAGTAAAGTGACGCCAATTAATCTGGCAACGATGGCCATGGGGCAGAGTATCGCAGTAACGCCGATACAGTTGATAGATGCCGTTTGCGCCGTTATCAATGGTGGTGAGCATATCAAACCTCAAATTGTCAGAGAAATAAAAAACAAAGATGGTGCTATGGTCAAAAGTTTTGCAAAAGAGGGGCTAGGGCAGGTGATATCCAATGAGGTATCGGTGGAAGTGAAAGAAGTTTTAGAAAGTGTTGTAGCAAACGGTACGGGGAAGAACGCTGCCATCGAGGGCTATCGTATTGGTGGTAAGACTGGTACAGCACAGAAGGTAGGGGCGGGTGGCTATATGCCAGGGAAGTATATTGCTTCTTTTATTGGCTTTGCGCCAGCGGATAAACCACAAATTGTCTTTTTAGTTGCCATTGATGAACCGGAAGGCATTTATTACGGTGGGCAAATTGCCGCTCCTGTGTTTAAAAATGTAATGCAGGATGTACTTCCCTACATAAAAAATTAATTAAAATAAAAAATTATGATAACTAGACTGTAAAAATATACTGTTACGGTTTATAATATATTGTTAATAGGATTGGTAATAATAATACATAGTAGGGGGTAATCTAAAAATGGAAAAGAAATTAAAACAATTGATAGATTTATTGCCAGAATGTCAAGTGCATGGTAAAGAAGATAAAATCATTCAAAGTATTGCGCATGATTCACGTAAAGTGGTAGCAAATACGCTGTTCATATGCATGATAGGGGCAACGGTTGACGGGCATAATTATATTGAGCAAGCAGTTAAAAATGGTGCTGTAGCTGTATTAGTAGAAAAAGATGTTGTTGTGCCAGAAGGTGTTACGGTAATTCGGGTGCAAGATATGAAAGCTAGTATGCAGTCTATTGTGCCATATTTTTATGACTATCCAGCACAAAAAATGCGGATGATTGGCATCACGGGTACAAATGGGAAAACAACGACAAGTTATTTAATTCGTGCTATCTTAAGAAATGCTGGATTTAAAGTTGGCGTCATCGGCACGATTCAAATCATTATCGAAGATCGGGTGCTACCGATTCATAATACGACGCCAGATGTGATTGACTTGCAAAGTACTTTAGCTGAGATGGTAAGTAGTGGTATTGACTATGTCGTTATGGAAGTATCTTCACATGCATTAGCGCAAGAGCGCGTAGTTGGTTGTGAATTTGATACAGCAATATTTACAAATGTAACCCAAGATCATTTAGATTATCATAAAACATTTGAGAATTATATCGCTGCAAAAGCAAGATTATTTACTTCGCTTACGCAAGTGGGGAATATAAAAGCGAACAAGAATGCGGTGATCAATATTGATGATGAAGCAAGTAAAGCAATGCTTGAAAATACGAAGTGCAAGGTTCTTACCTATGGCGTACATAATGATTCAGATATCAAGGCAGTAGACATCAATGTATTAGCAAGTGGGGCTAATTTTACAGCGATAGGAGACTTTGGTAGTATTCCATTGAATTTAAAAATTACTGGAGTATTTAACGTTTATAATGTTATGGGAGCAATTGGCGCGGCGCTTGCCGAAAATATTGCTAAGGAAACAATCAAAGAAACGTTGGAGTTATTTACCAGCGTGCCAGGGCGTTTTGAATTGGTCGATGAAGGGCAAGAGTTCAGTGTTATCGTTGATTATGCCCATACGCCGGATGGACTTGAAAATATTTTAAAAACAGCTCGTCAAATTGCGGTGAATCGTATCATTACCGTTTTTGGTTGTGGTGGTGATCGTGATCGTACAAAACGTCCGATTATGGGGCGGGTTGCAACTGAGTTATCGGATGTCATTATTGCAACTTCTGATAATCCTCGCTCAGAAGATCCAGAATTTATTTTATCGCAAGTCGAAGCTGGGGTACTTGAAGTACTAGGTGATAAACAGCATGAGAAAATTACGGATCGAAAAACAGCAATCCATCGGGCAATTGGGATGGCTAAAGCTGGTGATATCGTTATTATTGCAGGCAAAGGGCATGAAGATTATCAAATTTTAAAAGATAAAACAATTCATTTTGATGATAAAGAAGTTGCCCGTGAGGCAATCGGGGGGCTAAAATAAATGCTCAGTTTTACCGTAGAAAATGTAAAAATAGCAACGGCTGGAATCGTAGTAAAAACAGTAGCGCATAATTTTACCAAAGTTGTGACCGATACTCGTTTGGTTAAAGAGGGAGCATTATTTATCGCGCTGATTGGGGATCGATTTGATGGCCATGTCTTTGTCCATCAGGCAATTGAAAAAGGGGCTGCTGGTATTATTGTCAGCGGTGATTATACAGCTGAAGAACTGGCACAGCTCAATGTTACGATTATAAAAGTCAATAACACTTTGACGGCCTATCAACAATTGGCAAAGCTATATCGTGATTCGTTTGCTATTCCTGTGATTGCGATTACGGGTTCAAATGGGAAAACGACAACGAAAGATTTGACAGCGGCGGTACTTAGTAGTAAATTTAATGTGCTAAAGACAAAAGCAAATTATAATAATGAAATAGGTTTGCCGCTTACTTTGTTTAGTTTAACCGAAGATCATGAAGTTGCTGTCGTAGAAATGGGGATGCGTGGTTTCGGTCAAATAGAGGAATTGGTTAAGATTGCTACGCCTACGATTGGCATCGTAACAAATGTTGGTGAAACGCATATGGAGCTATTAGGTTCGCTAGAAAATATCGCTAAGGCAAAAGGTGAACTCGTTGAGGCTATGGATGCGAATGGGGTAGTGATTTTGAATGTAGATAATTCCTATGTGTGTGCGATGCAAGCGAAAGCGAAAGGAAAAGTCATTTTATTTGGGTTTTCTGAAGCTGCAGATGTAAAGGCTAGTAATGTCAAAATAAATGGTCAAGAAACGATGTTTGATTGCAGCTTTAGTGGTGCTACCTATTCTTTTGTAGTACCGATGGTTGGAAGGCATAATGTTTATAATGCACTTGCAGCGATTGCTGTTGGCTTTGAACTTGGTTTGACGGCAGAAGAAATGCAAAGTGGTTTAGCAGATTTTACGGCTAGCGGTATGCGACTGGCAATTGGTCATGTTGGTGACTACACTGTCATTAATGATGCCTATAATGCAAGCCCAATGTCAATGATGGCAGCGATTGAAGCTTTAAAAGAGGTTGCGAATAATCGCTGCATTGCTGTGCTTGGGGATATGTTGGAATTAGGTGATATTGCAGTAGAAGCGCATGCTAATATTGGGGTGAAGTTAGCCGAGAAAAAAATTGATGCAGTAGTTACAATTGGTGAAATGGCAAAATATATTGCAAGCAGTGCTCTTGAAAATGGCGTCTTGCAGGTGGTTGCCTGTGATAACCATAGTCAGGCAGGGCTAGCTTTAAAAGATATATTACAAGCTGGTGATTCGATCTTAGTAAAAGGTTCACGTGGTATGCAAATGGAAAAGGTTATTGAGTTGATTTAAGCAGGAGGATAGCTATGTCAGTATTATTTTATGTGGCAATTATGGCAGTCATTATCACGATGATTTGTGGACCGCTAATAATTCCATTGCTTCGTAAGTTAAAGTTTGGCCAAAGTATTCGCGAAGAAGGGCCGAAAAGTCATTATATAAAGTCAGGTACCCCGACAATGGGTGGACTTATCATTTTATTAGCATTAGTAGTCCCTGTTATCGTTTTTGCAGGGAATAGTATAGAAGTGTGGTTGGCTTTGTTTGTAACACTAGGTCATGGTCTTATTGGTTTTTTAGATGATTTTATCAAAGTGGTACTCAAACGTTCATTAGGGTTAAAGGCAAAACAAAAATTATTAGGGCAGATTATTATGGCAATTGCATTGGCGTATATTGCAATCAATTATATGGGGCGTGGAACTGATTTATGGGTGCCAATTATTGGGCATACGATAGATTTAGGGGCATTATACTATGTATTAATATTTTTTGTACTTGTGGGCACGACAAATGCTGTAAACTTAACCGATGGTCTTGACGGACTGGCAGCTGGAACTACAACGGTAGCAGCACTTGCTTATGCAGTTATTTGTATGTATTTTCTAAAAATAGAACTTGCTATTTTTTGTATGTCCGTTGCTGGAGCAACTTTAGGCTTTTTACGGTTTAATGCGCATCCGGCAAAAGTATTTATGGGTGATACAGGTTCACTCGCGCTAGGCGGTGCTTTAGCTGCTGTTGCGGTTATGACAAAAACAGAAGCGTTACTTGTAATCGTTGGTGGTGTTTTTGTTATTGAAGCATTATCGGTTATTATTCAAGTTGCTTCTTTTAAAACTACAGGAAAACGTGTTTTTTTGATGAGCCCGATTCATCATCATTTTGAGCTGGCGGGTTGGAATGAAACAAAGGTTGTTACGGTATTTTGGTTGACCGGTGTAGTTTTTAGTGTAATTGCTTTAACAATATTAATGGCGAGTTAAGCAGGAGGAATAAAAAATGAATTTTGTAAATAAAAAAGTGGTTGTATTAGGTGTTGGCATTAGTGGTAATGCAGTAGCAAAGTTAGCAAAAGAGTTAGGTGCTGTTGTTACATTGAGTGATTCAAATGCCGAAATAGCAAAAAAATATGATTTAGATGAACTCAGAGATTGTGGAGTAACGGTAGAACTTGGGCCACAAAGCGATAGCTTAATTTCAGGAATTGATTATCTGATTTTATCACCAGGTGTACCAATGGCAGTTCCATTAGTACAAAAGGCGATTGCAAACGGTGTTGAAGTAATGAGTGAGGTTGAAGTTGCCTATCGTCTATGCAAGGTTCCACTGTATGCTGTTACTGGGACAAATGGCAAGACGACAACGACAACATTACTTGGTGAATTGATGAAAAAAATTGGTACAGAAGTTGGCGTTGGTGGTAATATTGGCGTTGCATTGTCGAGTGAAGTACATAGAGTTGGCGAAAAAGGTTGCGTGGTTGCCGAAATATCTAGCTATCAATTAGAAGCTTCTAGTCAATTTAATCCACATATTGTAGCAATTTTAAATGTTACACCTGACCATATCGCCCGTCATGGCTCCATTGATAACTATCAAAAGGTCAAAGAACAAATTTTTTCCCATCATACCAAAGACGATTATTTAGTCTTAAATTATGATGATGCAAGAGTAAAGAGCATGGCAGAGCGCGCCAATAGTACAGTAATGTTCTTTAGTCGATTACATGAATTAGAAGAAGGTGCCTTTGTCAAAGATCATTGGTTAACGATTAATTGGCAAGGTAAAAGTTATAAAATCTGCACTGTCGATGATGTGAAGATCAAAGGTGGTCATAACATAGAAAATGCTTTAGCGGCAGTTGGTGTAGCTTTCTTAGCTGGTGTTGGCGCTGAAGCAATGGCCCAGGTGTTAAAAGAGTTTCCTGGCGTAGAACATAGAATCGAACCAGTGACTACAATTGATGGTGTTGGATACTTTAATGATTCTAAAGCAACCAATCCAGAATCAACGATCAAAGCATTAGAAGCATTTACCGGGCATATTATTTTAATTGCTGGTGGTCATGACAAAAATACTGATTTAACGGAATTTATGCAGTTAATTAAAGAAAAAGTGGATGAACTTATTTTAATTGGTAATGCAGCCGCTCGCTTTAAAGAAGCAGCAATTGCAAATGGTATTACTAACATTCATGAAACTGGGTACTCTATGGAAGAAGCAGTTAAGCTTGCACATAAAATAGCAAAAGAACCTCAAATCGTATTATTATCACCAGCTTGTGCTAGTTTCGATATGTTTGATGGCTTCGAAGAACGTGGAAGAGTGTTTAAAGAGCTTGTATACAAATTGAAATAGGAGGTAATTCGCTTGGCTAGTAGACCTGGTTCGCCCGATTATATTATCTTTTATTCGGTATTGGCTTTATTAGGCTTAGGTATTGTCATGGTATATAGTGCAAGTGCGGTATCGGCAAATGTAAACTTTAATGACAGCTATTACTTTTTAAAAAGACAAATTATTTGGGCAGTACTTGGATTACTAGCAATGATTTTTACCATGAATATTGATTATCATTTGTGGAGAAAATTAGCAAAGCCCATTATCTTGATTACGATTGTATTATTGATCTTAGTTTTAATTCCGGGAATGGGAAAGGTAGTAAATGGTGCACGGCGGTGGCTGGGAAGCGGTTCACTTTATATTCAGCCATCGGAAGTTGCAAAATTAAGCATGGTACTTTTTACTGCCTATTATTTAGCAAACTATCAAAACAAAATTCAAAGTTTTGTAAAAGGTGTCGTTCCCCTGCTTGGAATGTTGGCGGTTATTTTTGGACTCATTTTGAAAGAGCCTGACCTTGGTACTGCATTATCGATTGCTGGTACGGTCTTTGTATTATTATTTATTGCGGGAGCGAGAGTTTGGCATTTAGGGTCTTTGACGGCAGTTGGTGTTGTTGGTATTATTTTAGCAATACTTGCGGAGCCCTATCGTTTAAAGCGGTTGATTGCTTTTAATGATCCATGGGCCGACCCTTTAGATACTGGCTATCATATAATTCAATCCCTTTACGCCATTGGCTCAGGTGGTATTTTTGGCGTTGGACTTGGGCGTAGTCGAGAGAAGTTTTTATATTTGCCAGAACCGCATACTGATTTTATTTTTTCTATTTTAGGAGAAGAACTTGGCTTAATTGGAACAACAACGATTTTGGTGTTGTTTTTCTTATTTGCCTGGCGGGGATTTAAAATATCGATGTCAGCGTCGGATGTTTATGGGAGCGTATTAGCGTCAGGGATAACGACGATGATCTTGGTGCAAGCGTTGATGAATATTGCAGTGGTAACAGCCTCAATGCCTGTCACGGGGATTCCATTGCCGTTTTTAAGTTTTGGTGGCTCGGCATTGATTTTTACAATGGCAGGTGTTGGTATTTTACTTAATATATCAAAAAATGTAAATTCGTAAGAAGTACGTAATATTTAAGTTTAAGGAGCGTTAGATAGTTAATGAGAGTAATTGTATCGGGCGGGGGCACAGGTGGACACATCTACCCCGCTATTACTTTGATAAAAAAAATCCAAGCAATGACGACAAATTGCGAAGTTTTATATGTAGGAACTAAGCGCGGCCTAGAAGCGGATATCATTCCCAAAGAGGGGGTGGCTTTTAAAACAGTAGATATTCGTGGCTTTGAACGTAAGGTAAGCCTAGAAAATCTAAAGACGCTATTTAAATCTGCACAAAGTATTTGGGAATCTGGTAAGATTATTAAAGAGTTTAAACCAGATGTGGTGATTGGTACAGGCGGCTACGTTTGTGGCCCCGTTTTACTAGCTGCTAGTTTAATGGGGATTCCGACGATCATCCAAGAACAAAATGTAATCCCAGGCATTACAAATAAAATCTTAGCAAAGTTTGTAGATAAAATCGCGGTTGGTTATCAAGAGGCTGGAAAATATTTCTCTGTGAATAAAGTTGTTTTTACTGGTAATCCGATCAGAGAAGAAGTAATGACTGCTAAAAAAGAAAGTGGTATTGCTGAATTTGGTCTTGATTCAGGTAAAAAAACGATTTTAATATCAGGTGGTAGTCGCGGGGCAAGAAGTATCAATGAGGCCATGGTTGGAGTACATAGGCATTTTGCTAAAAATAGTAGTATACAACTATTGCATGTTACTGGTAAAAATGAGTATAATGACATAGTTACAAAGCTAAAAAATGAAAGTATAGATGTAGAAGCTATTGGAAATATTATGATTAAACCATATTTATATGATATGCCAAAAGCACTAGCAATCACTGATTTAGCAATATTTAGAGCTGGAGCAGTCGGTCTTGCTGAACTAACAGCCAGAGGGATTCCATCTATTTTAGTTCCATACCCATATGCCGCAGAAAACCATCAGGAACATAATGCGATGGTAATGGAGCAAAGAGGGGCAGCGCTTGTCATTCGTGATCGTGAGTTATCAGCGCAGAAATTGATTGAAATGATCGATGGATTACTAGGGTCTGATACGAGATTAGATACTATGGCAAAAGCAAGTTTAACGTTAGGAAAACCGAAAGCCGCGGCAGAAATTGCGAAGCTTGCAATAGAGCTTGCAAAAGACTGTTAATGTTGTAACAGTTTGCATATTTTATGCATAAAATACAATACATATTGAGGTAGGTTTGTTGATGCGCGAAAGGGGAGAAACGTCGTTGCTAAATGGTATTAATAAAATTCACTTTGTCGGCATAGGTGGAGCTGGCATGAGCGCAATTGCGAAAATTTTAGTGGAAAAAGGTTTTCAAGTTTCAGGCTCAGATTTACATGATTCTGAGATTTTATCAAAACTAAAAGCCTTAGGAGCTACCATCTTTTATGGACAAAAAAAGGAAAATATTACGGGTGTAGATGCAATTGTTGTTTCTACGGCAATTTCTGAAGAAAATCCTGAAGTGATTGCAGCAAAAGAAAATAATATAAAAATATTTCATCGTTCTGATATTGTGGCTACTTTGATGAATAAAGAAAAAGGAATTGCCGTTGCTGGTGCGCATGGTAAAACCACGACCACTTCCATGATTGGTGTTATGCTTGATCATGCAGGGGTAGAACCTAGCATTATCATTGGTGGTGAAGTGGATTACTTAGGCAGTAATGCCAAACTTGGTAATGGTGAATATCTAGTTGCCGAAGCAGATGAAAGTGATGGCTCCTTTTTAAAGTTATTACCTGATTTTGCTATTGTAACAAATATTGAAAATGATCACATGGATTTTTATGGTACAATGGAGAATATTTTAAAAACGTTCGAAAAGTTTTTAAATAACTTACCTAAAGAAGATGGTTTAGCAATACTTTGTTTTAATAACTCACATATTAAAAATATTGCAAAAACGCTAGATCGTAAGTATGTTTCGTATGCAATTGATGGTGAAGCCGACTATGTTGCTAAAAACATTACGACGAATGGAGCAGAAACCTCGTTTGAAGTATATCATCGTGGGCAAAATTTAGGGATGATTTCCTTGAATATTCCTGGTAAGCATAATGTATTAAATGCAATGGCAGCGATTGTTCTTGGTCATAAAATAGGGCTTTCTTTTACAGCTATGGCGGCAGCACTTCGTCAATTTAATGGTGCAAAGCGCCGTTTTCAGACGAAGGGGCGTATAGCGGATGTATGGGTAGTTGATGACTATGCGCATCATCCAACAGAACTTAGTACGACACTTGCGGCAGCAAGGCAGACGAAACCAAAGCGCTTAATTTGTGTATTTCAACCACATCGTTATTCGAGGACACAACTATTACTCAAAGAATTTGGTGTTTGTTTCGATGAAGCGGATGTCCTTATTCTAACCGATATTTATTCTGCCGGTGAATCGCCAATCGAAGGTGTTTCTGGAGAGACGATAAAGGTAGAAGTAGAAAATCATATGCATAAAGAAATTGTTTATATTGCAGATCGAAAGGATATCGCGCCATATCTTAGTGAGGCTGTCCAAGCAGGCGACCTTGTTATGACGATGGGGGCTGGTGATATTTATTTGACGGGTGAAGAGCTCGTTGCTTTATTAAACAAAAAATAAGTATGAGTATTGGGTGATTGTACTTTTCTAGGAGGTTAGGCGATGGATAAGTTTATCGTCACAGGGGAAGTGCAACTAAAAGGTAATGTCAGGATTAGCGGGGCAAAAAATGCTGCTTTACCAATTATGGCAGCTACAACATTGTGCTCAGGAACCAGTGTTATTCACGATGTACCTGATTTGAGTGACATTAGAAATATGATCGCGATTTTAGAGCATCTAGGTGCGAAGGTTTCACGTGAAGGAAAAGATCTGATCATTGACAGTAGTGCATTAAACAAAGTTTTCATTCCAGAGTTTTTAATGAGGGAAATGCGAGCCTCTATTTTTTTAATGGGAGCCCTCGTCGGTAGGTTCAAAGAAGTGCGTCTTTCTTATCCTGGCGGTTGTACAATTGGGCCAAGACCAATCGATCTACATATTAAAGCATTAGAAAAACTAGGGGCAAATGTAAAAGAGAAGCATGGAGTGATCATTGCAGAAGCAAAAAAATTATCTGGAGCTGAAATCGTCTTAGATTTTCCAAGTGTTGGTGCAACTGAGAATGCCATGATGTCCGCGGTTCTCGCAAACGGTATAACGACGATTCGTAATGTAGCCCGTGAACCTGAAATTATAGATTTAGAAACGTTTTTAAATAAAATGGGGGCAAAAATTTACGGTGCTGGAACAGATACCATTTTCATTAATGGTGTACAAAATTTGCATGCTACGGAGCATACCGTTATGCCAGATAGAATCGAAGCAGGGACTTTTATCCTGGCTGGGGCAATGTCGCATGGTGACGTTACCATTACCAATATTTCGTCAAATTATTTATTTTCATTGCTTGATAAATTGTCTGGTATTGGGGCTGTCCTTACCTTTGGTAATGATTTTATTCGTGTGAAAGCAAATCAATTGCATAATACCGACATTAAAACACTTCCATTTCCCGGTTTTCCTACAGATTTACAAGCACCCATGCTTTCGCTATTAACGATGGCGAAGGGAACAAGTATTGTGACGGAAACGATTTTTGAAAATCGTTTTCAACACGTAGACCAATTGATTAGAATGGGCGCAAAAATTCGGGTGGAAGGTCGTAGTGCAATTGTGCGTGGTGTTAATAAATTAACAGGAACAATTGTGGAGGCTCTTGATTTAAGAGCAGGGGCATCGCTGGTATTAGCGGCTTTAGCAGCTGAAGGAACCTCTATTATTAAGCAGGTCAATCATATTGATCGTGGATATGAAATGATAGAACAAAAATTGCAAAGTTTAGGTGCATATATTATTCGTGATATGGAATAGGGGAGGAAATATTGATGAAGGATAAAAAAATTGTAGTACTAATGGGAGGGCCTTCAGCAGAACGTGAAGTTTCCTTAAATACAGGAAATGCAATTCTTGGAGCATTGGTAGAAAAAGGATATAATGCGGTTGGGATTGAGCTTGATCCGCCTAAACTATTTGAACAATTAAAAGCCAGTGGTTGTGATGTGGTGTTTAACGCGATTCATGGTGAGTTTGGTGAAGACGGAAAGTTGCAAGGAGCATTAGAATTGCTCGGTATTCCGTATACTGGATCCGGTGTGCTTGCCAGTGCAATGGCAATGGATAAAGCGGCCTCGAAATACTTGTTTGTTGCGAGTTCTATTTCGACACCAAAATCTAAAGTCTATACAAAAGTGGATTTAAAGCGCGACCTGGTAAAGGAAATTATGGCTGAATTCGCGATACCAGTGGTTGTAAAATCAGCGGCACAAGGGTCAAGTATCGGTGTTACGATTGTAGAAAAACAGGAAGATTTGCCAGAGGCTATCAAAAATGCGTTTGAATATAGTCCTAATATATTAGTAGAAGAATTTATTAAAGGTCGGGAGCTAACCGTTGCAGTATGGGGGAATGAAACGAAAGAGGCACTACCAATTATTGAGATTATTCCTCATTCCGGTAAATATGATTACAAATCAAAATATACAAAAGGAGCAACAGAGTATATAGTCCCAGCTAAATTAGATGAAGCTGTCGTACAAAAAGTGCAAGCAGTTGCGTTGCATGCATTTGATGTTCTAGGGTGTATAGGGATTGCTCGCGTGGATATCATGCTTGGTGAAAATGATGTTCCTTATGTACTAGAAGTTAATTCTGTACCTGGAATGACAGCTACAAGTTTGGTACCAAAAGCAGCAAGAGCAGCGGGAATTAGTTTTACTGATTTATGTGAAAAATTGTTGTTAATGGCAAAAGCATAAGATACTTTTGCTAGATTATTAGACAGCATTTCGGTGCTGTCTAAATTTTTTTTATTAACACACAATTAACCATTTGATATTATGATCAGCTGGTGTATAATAAATAATGTTTTTAATCTTTAAAGAGAAATCGAGGTGATAAAATGAAAGTGGCTGATCAGCCTGATTCAATAGATGGTAATTCAGCGAAAAAGTCGAAATCAAAGCAATTATTCTTAAGTTTATTATTTATATTTATAGTATTAGTGACGAGTTTTTCTTTTATTACATCACCTGCTTTTTCAGTAGGTAATATAAAAATCGATGGCAATAAATATTTAACTGCGGAAGAAATTTACCAAATTGCGGGGGTGCCGGAAAAAATTAATATTTTTCGTTTAAATACAAAAGAAATTCAAACCCGTTTACTTAAGGATTTACGTATTTCAGAAGCAAATGTATTGCGTGACTTTCCCAGTACAATTAAAATTAACATAGTTGAGCGCAAACCGATTGCTTATGTTGCGTGCGATTATGGATTTGTTGAGGTGGATAAGACGGGATTGATTTTAGCTGCATACAAAAGTGTTAAAAATATTGATGTCCCGATGATCACAGGAGTTACATTACATAACTTGTATGTTGGTGATAAAGTTGATAATATTATTATCGTAAATGTATTGGAATATCTTTCGTATTTAGATGAATCTTCTATTAATCAGATGTCGGAAGTAAATGCGACAGTAGCAGATCAGCTGATTGCTTATACAAATAGTTCTGTACAGATCAAAATCGGGAATAATGAACGGTTGGCAGATAAAGCAAAATTGACGCAAGAATTTTTAGGTGAATTGAAAAAGACCAAGTTACCAATTGAGTACATTGATTTAAACTTTGCGTCACCGTTTATTAAATTCAAAAAGTAGGTTTTAAGGAGGCTCTTAACATGCTGCCAATTAAACAAGGCCAGGCGGCAATTGCACTTGTATGTATTGTGTTAGGTTTTATGCTTGCAGTGCAATTTCGGACAACACAGGATATTAAATCAACAGTACCTTTTCAAAGAATCGAAGATATATCACAACGATTAGCGCAGACAGAAAAAGAACGAGATTCATTAATGGAAGAGGTGCAATCTCTTAGAAAAAGTTCCAATAAAGAGGTATTATCTAAAGAAATCGAAAATGTAAAAATGGGTGCAGGGGTTACTCCTCTTAAGGGGCCAGGGATTGTTGTTACGATTGATGATAGTAAGAGACAATCAAAAACTGGGGAAAATCCAAATTTATATTTGATTCATGATGATGATATTTTAAAAGTAATCAATGAACTTTGGGCAGCTAGCGCAGAAGCAGTTTCGATCAATGAACAACGTTTAATTGCAAGTTCAGAAATTCGGTGTGCTGGGCCTACCTTATCAGTAAATAATACTAGGTATTCACCACCATATGAAATAACAGCAATTGGCGACCCTAAAAATTTGGAAAATGCATTAAAGATGCGTGGTGGCGTAGTTGAAACATTACAATTTTGGGGGATTCAAGTAAGTATCAAAAAATTAGATGAAGTAAATGTACCTGGATATAAAGGCACATTTCGATTCGAATATGCGCATCCTGTGAAGGAGGGCGAATAAGTATGTTATTACCTATTGTAGGTCTTATTGTCGGTCTGATTATTGGTAGTTTATGTCCAATCAGTATTCCGCAAGAATATGCAAAATTATTCTCGGTTGCGTTATTAGCTGCACTCGATACCGTATTTGGTGGGCTTAGAGCGAATGCTGAAGAAAAATTTGATAATACTGTTTTCATTACCGGTTTTTTTACGAATGCATTACTTGCAGCGGTACTTGTATACATCGGCGATCGATTAGGCATTGATTTATATTATGTAGCGATGCTTGCCTTTGGACTTCGTATCTTCCAAAACTTAGCGATCATTAGACGTTATTTCTTAAAAAAATAAATTTTTGTAAAACTCAGATAGAGAAAATACTTTATCTGAGTTTTGCTAAATTCTTGATAGGAAATTTATTTTTTTTATAAAAATTTTTATAAAAATTTTTATAAAAAAAGGAAATTTACAAAATTTATTGAAATCTTTATTATACAGCATATGTATAATTTTTGTGAGGTTATTATGGATACACAACGAGTTTTAGTGGTTGATGTCGGTACCTTTCAAATAAAAGTGTATTGGGCAGACGTAAGAAAAGGACAAATTCATATTGATAGTGAAGGGATAGTTCCTTCCGTAGGCTTCAAAAAAAGTGAAATTCAAGATGTTAAGGCACTAGGAAATGCAATCAGTCAAGCAATTAGTTGTACAAATATAGCGGAAAATGGTAGAATAGATAGTGTTATTGTCGGAATTAGTGGTATGCAATTAACGTCACATTTTGCCTTGGGAAGTGTTACTTTACCAAGTAGTCATGTTTGCAAAAAAGACGTTGAGCATGTGAATAATTCGGCAGCTTTCATGGTGTCGTCGGAGGATGTTGAAGTATTACATATCATTCCGAAAAATTATCGTTTGGATGGCTGTATTTGCGCTAACATTCCTTTGGGAAAAAGTGGAACAATATTAGAATGTGAATGTTCACTAATTACGGTATCAAAAACGATATTGGCTCAGCTAGTGGAAGCATTGAACATTGCGAAAATAAAAGTTGATTATTTTGTTGCGAGTATTTTTAGTATTCACGAAATGATATCGCAATATTTAGATCAAAAATCATATTTGCTTGTCGATATTGGTGCTGGCAATACGGATGTTATCCTATATGAAGACAATCAGTTCGTTAAGTTGTATTCGTTGCCAATCGGTGGCGAATATATCTCTCATGACATTATGAAGGGGCTTGATCTTGATTTTCAACATGCTGAAAAATTAAAACGCTATTTTAGTAAGTTAGATGCCAATTTAAAAGGAAAAAATATAATTTTAGACTGTAGTGATGAAAATATTGAAGATAAGAATGTACAATATGACTTCTTATATGATATTATTGACAGCAGGGTCAATGAAATAATCGATATTGTTTATGACACAATAAGTTTAGAACTCATTGATCGTGATATTCATAATATTTACTTTACTGGTGGCTGCTCCTTACTTTATAATTTTAGTCATAGTTTACAACGCAAGTTTGCTATGAATGTCAATCCACTTGTAATAGAAGAGTTAGCTCCTGAATATTTAGATCCGAAAGATATTACAGGATATGGTTTGCTTCATTATGCAGGAAAAAACTTGATAGGCGAAGAAGTTATAGAATTAGACGAAAAAACAACATATCAATCAATTTTTAGTAAATTAAAGAAAATATTGAAGTTATAATATTTGATTTTGTGGGGGGAACATAGAGTGCTTGAATTAGACATGGATCTTGACCAATTTGCAAAAATAAAAGTTATCGGTGTCGGTGGCGGTGGTAATAATGCCGTAAATAGAATGATTTCTTCTGGGTTACAAGGTGTTGAATTTATCTCTGTAAATACGGATGCACAAGCTTTAATTCATGCTATGGCGCCAAAACGTATTCAAATTGGTGAAAAGTTAACAAGAGGTCTGGGGGCTGGTGCTAGACCTGAAATTGGCGAACAAGCAGCCCAAGAAAGTCGTGAAGAGATTCTAGAAGCATTAAAAGGTGCAGATATGGTATTTGTCACTGCTGGAATGGGTGGCGGAACTGGTACTGGAGCGGCTCCAGTGGTTGCTGAATGTGCAAGAGAAATTGGTGCATTAACAGTTGGAGTTGTAACGAGACCATTCTCATTTGAAGGACGCAAGCGGCAAAAACAAGCAGCAGATGGTACTGCAAGATTAAAAGAAAAAGTAGATACATTAATTACGATTCCGAATGATCGTTTATTACAAGTTGTTGATAAGAAGACCTCTATGATGGATGCATTTCGCATTGCAGACGATGTACTTCGACAAGGGGTACAAGGTATTTCAGATTTAATTGCAGTACCTGGTCTTATTAACCTAGATTTTGCTGATGTAAAATCAATTATGAGTGATACGGGCTCGGCTCTTATGGGAATTGGTATTGGTACTGGAGATAATGCCGCAGTCACTGCAGCAGAAGCAGCAATCAATAGCCCACTTCTGGAAACCTCTATTCAAGGTGCAAGAGGCGTTCTTCTTAATATTACAGGTGGATCTAATTTAAGCTTATTTGAAGTGAATGAAGCATCACAAATTATCGCTGAGGCTGCCGATGAAGAAGCGAATATTATCTTTGGCTCGGTTATTGATGAAAGTTTAAATGATGAAGTTCACGTTACGGTTATTGCTACTGGTTTTGATGATCGTCCAGCAAAAAATGCTGCGGTAACTGAAACTGCTATACCTGTTACGCCAGAAGCAGAAGAACCTACGAAACTCGGTGTGTTTAAAATGCCAGATTTAGATATTCCAACTTGGATGCGTAAAAATAACTAAGTAATAAAGCTGACCGTTTATTATTTTATGAGCGGTCAGCTTTATTTAAATATATTGTTAAAAAGTTGAATTATGCTTATAATAATAATAAATAGTTTTATTTTATTTATTGGGTCTTAGTTTTCGTAACTGTGATTCTATGATGACGAAATTAGGGCGATGGCTTATTATTTTTAATGATTATGATAATTTATGTTGCATAGTTGCCGAATTAAAGGTATAGTAAGATTTGTTATTTTATTCTGGAGGCATAGTTATGCGTCGTTATACACCTTTGTTTTTGGTTAGTTTTATTTTATTGGTACTTGTTTTAGCAGGAAATATTTATTTAGCGGGATACGCTGATAATAAAACCAGTAATAATCAAAAAAGTATTACTGTATATACCACTCTGCCTGTGGAGCATATTGCAATTTTGGCAGAAGCTTATGAAAACACACACAAGGTTAAACTTAATTTTGTACCAGTGACTGAGAAAGAGTTAATAGAAAAAGTTACTGCTGATGCAAACAATCCGATAAATTCTGCAGATGCAATTTTAACAAATAAAGAATTACTTGTGCAAATTGCACAAACGAAGGTTCTTTCCAATTATTCGTCAGAGCACACTGATATTGTTTCAAAACAATTTAAAGATGAACATGGGGCTTGGGTTGGCGTTTGGTATGATCCAATTGTTCTTTGTGCCAACAAAGATTATTTGAAAACATTACCAAAAATTCCGACAAGTTGGAATGAAATAGCAAAGATGAATGGTGTTCGAATTGGGATTACGGATTTTTTAGCCGCTGATGCATCAGCTAACTTATTGTATACATTAGTAGCCGAATATGATGAAGAAAGAGCCTTTGTATTGTTAGGGCAATTGCAGCCCAAAATTGTGCAATATGCGAAATTTTTAGCAACACCAGTACGTATGGCAGGCATGGGGGAAGTTGATATTGCAATCGCAGTACAAAGTGAAACGATTCGTTATATCAATGATAGTTTCCCGATTAGTATTATCTATCCTTCAGAAGGTACTTCGTATATGTTAACAGGGGTAGGCATACTAAAGGCAACAAAAAATAGAATCGAAGTAGAGCAATTTGTAAATTGGTTAGTTCAAGATGATGTACAACTTTGTTTACAGAAAAATAAATTTTTCTTTGTACCAACAAATCAAGAAACAATTGCTTATAAAGTTTTCACTGGTAAAAACTTAAAACTTTTTGAAAATTATTCTGATTTAAATGCAGAGCAAAAGCATGCTGTGCTTGATAGATGGGTAAAAAATGTTCGGTTAAAAGAGAAAAATTAAGTATGGGGGTAAACAATGCTAAAAGCAGGTTTTATTAGTTTAGGTTGTGCAAAAAATTTAGTTGATACAGAAGTTATGTTAGGCGCTTTAAAAGATCATAAAATTGAACTTACATCAAATCCAAGTGAAGCGGATATTTTAATCGTAAACACTTGCAGTTTTATTAAGTCTGCTAAGGAAGAATCCATTACTACCGTTTTGAACATGGCAGAATATAAAGAAGGTAAATGTCGTTCGCTGATTATTGCAGGATGCCTTGGTGAGCGCTATAAGCAAGAACTACTTGATGAAATTCCTGAAGTTGATGCTATTGTCGGTACGGGTGCTTGGCATCGAATTGTAGAAGCCGTAGAGGAAACTCTCAAAGGCAATCGTGTTGTGATTGATGGACCAATTGATACAATTTATGATGACAAGATGACACGGATTACGACAACGCCAGACTATAGTGCTTATATCAAAGTAGCAGAGGGCTGTAACAATCGTTGTTCGTATTGTGTTATTCCAATGGTACGTGGAAATTATCGTAGTAGAACCGTGGAATCGATTGTCGCAGAAGCAACTCGGTTAACCAACCAGGGCGTCAAAGAAATTAATTTGATTGCACAAGATACGACCAATTATGGTAGTGATTTATATGGTGAAAGTAAACTGACGGATTTATTAAAAGAGTTGGTTAAGATTGACAAATTACAATGGATTCGCATTTTATATTGCTATCCTAAATATTTTACCGATGAATTGATTGATCTTATGGCAAGTGAATCTAAAATTTGTAAATATGTTGATTTACCTTTGCAACATGCGAGCAATGATGTTTTAAAATCAATGGCACGTCGTGATACAAGGGAAAGTGTGATCGAACTTCTTGCAAAAATTAGAAACAGAATTCCAAATGTAACAATACGTACTTCTTTTATTGTAGGTTTTCCAGGCGAAACTGATGAACAATATCAATCGCTTCGTGAATTTGTAAAAGAACAACGTTTTGATAAAGTTGGTGTATTTACATATTCACATGAAGAGGATACACCAGCTTATGATATGCCAAATCAGATCTCTGACGAGGTCAAGCAAGAGCGCTACCACGACTTGATGTCATTGCAGTGTCAAATCTCAGAAGAGTTAAATCAAGCTGTAGAAGGTAGGACCTTGGAAGTGTTGATTGAAGGTCGCGATACAGATCAAGAACAGGTTGCTTATGGCCGTTCTTATCGTGAAGCACCAGAAGTCGATGGACAGGTGTATGTTGAAAATGATTCAGACAGTAAAGCTGGCGATCTAGTGAAAGTTAAGATTATGCAAGGTTTTACTTATGATATATTAGGCGAAAAAATAACTGAATAATAAGCTGAATAGTAAAATTTTTCAATTAGACGTGTGATTCAATGTAGAATTAAGTGGACGAATATAGGAAAATAGTGGGGTAGAGAACCTGCTATTTTTTGTTTACCGAGTTAAATTTAATTAATGCATTTTGTGCGACGATAGGGCTTATGAAAAGTGGAGAGGAGAAAGAAAAATGATTGTTGAAATTGTAACAACTGGGACAGAACTATTACTGGGACAGATCGTAAATACCAATTCTGCATACCTAGCAGAAGAGTTAAATAAATTGGGTCTTGATGTGTTATATCAAACAACGATTGGTGACAATCGTCAGCGAATGACAGAGGTGTTAAAGCTTGCATTAAGTCGTGCTGATATTGTGATCACTTCTGGTGGTCTTGGACCAACACAAGGTGATATTACAAAATTGGTTACAGCTAGTTTATTTGATCTTGAAATGAAGTTACATCAGCCAAGTTTAGATAATATTAAACAAAGATTTACATTCCGTGGCATTGAAATGACGGATAATAATATTCGTCAAGCGATGATTCCGGAAGGTGCGATTGTATTAGATAATGCTTGTGGAACCGCACCAGGAATTGTGCTGGAGCATGAAGGTAAGATAATTATTAATTTACCTGGGCCACCACATGAATTAAAAGATATGTTTAGGTTAAAAATAGTACCGTATTTATCTAAAAAATATGGCTGCAAAAGCGTCATCGTGTCAAGGGTTTTAAATACATTTGGAATTGGCGAATCGTTATTAGAAGACAAAATCAAAGATTTGATTTTGACCCAAGGAAATCCAACTCTGGCGCTTCTTGCAAGACTAGGCGAAGTAATTGTTCGTATTACTGCAAAAGCTGATACAAAGGAAGAAGCACTTGTACTTATCGGTAAAGTCGAAACTGAAATCCGCAATCGCGTAGGTGAATTTATTTTTACCATTGACGATGGCGATATGGAAGAAGTCGTTGGACAGCTACTTACGGATAAGAAATTAACGATTGCGTGTGCCGAATCTTGCACTGGTGGTTTGATTACTAGCCGCTTAACTGATGTAGCAGGCAGCTCAAGCTATGTTTATGGATCGGTAGTATCTTATACAGATGAAGTGAAAAAAAGTGAGCTAAACGTATCTGAGGACGTTTTGACGGCAAAAGGTGCGGTTAGTGAAGAAGTTGCAATTGCGATGGCAGAAGGTATTGCAAAGAAGTTCCATACGGATATTGGCGTAGGTGTTACTGGTATTGCGGGCCCAGGAGGCGGAAGTGAAGAAAAACCAGTAGGCTTAGTTTACATTGCAATTACAGGAAAGCTTGGAACTAAAGTATATAAAAATAATTTTAATGGTAAACGTAAATATATCAAGTATCGTACATCGCAAACGGCGTTAGATATTGTAAGACGTTATACACAAGAAATTTAAATTTTAGGAGGATATATAATTTGAAAAAAGATATAACTACATTTGGTGAAATTGAATTAAGTAAAAAATTATTACAAGCAGTAAGTGATATGGGGTTTGAAGAACCATCACCAATTCAAAGTCAAACCATTCCATTGGTATTAGAAGGTCATGACGTAGTAGGTCAAGCACAAACTGGTACTGGTAAAACAGCGGCTTTTGGTATTCCTACGATTGAAAAAATAGTGGATGGCAGCCGTCATATCCAAGCATTGGTACTTACACCAACACGTGAACTTGCAATTCAAATCGCAGAAGAATTTAATAAAATCGGTAAATACAAACGTGTTAAAACATTACCAATTTACGGCGGACAATCGATCGACCGTCAAATTCGTTCTTTAAAATTTGGTGTTCAAATCGTTGTTGGTACACCAGGACGTTTACTTGACCATATTCGTCGTAACACAATCAAATTAGAAAACGTAAAAACATTAATTCTTGATGAAGCAGATGAAATGTTAGATATGGGCTTTGTTGATGATATCGAAGCTATTTTAGAACAATTATCTAGCGAAGATCGTCAAACATTATTATTTTCAGCGACAATGCCAGGCCCAATCGCAAAAATTGCTGGTAAATATATGAACAATCCTAAAACGATAACAATCAGTCGCGAGAATTTGACAGTTCCATTGATTGATCAAGTTTACTATGAAACACGTGAGAAGTTAGAAAGCTTATGCCGCGTATTAGATGTGGAAGAAACAGGAAAAATCATTATTTTCTGTCGTACGAAAAAAGGCGTAGATGATCTTGTTGCATCACTTCAAGCGCGTGGGTATATGTCCGATGGTCTGCATGGCGATTTAAGCCAATCACAACGTGATCGTGTTATGAAAAAATTCCGTGAAGGAAAATTAGAAATTTTAGTTGCAACTGATGTTGCTGCACGTGGTATTGATATTGATGATATTACACACGTAATCAACTACGATATTCCACAAGATCATGAATCTTATGTACACAGAATTGGTCGTACTGGTCGTGCGGGTAAAAAAGGTGTAGCAATGACCTTTATCGATCCACGTGAATATCGTCAATTAAAATTAATTGAACGTTTAGCAAAAACCAAAATTGTTCGTAAAGCATTACCATCTTTCGCTGACATTTTGGAACGCCAACGTGAATTAATCAAAGATCGTTTGTTAAAAACGTTAGCAAATAATAAATTTGCTGATTACCATACGATCATTTCTGATTTATCAGCAGAGTATGATATTGTAGATGTTGCAGCTGCAGCAGTGAAATTGTCGGTAGAAGGTTTCAAAGAAAAAGAAGAAGAAGCTACTACAGTAATTTCTTCTAAAATGGAAAATACCGGTGGATCACCAGGTATGGTTCGTTTGTTCATGAACATTGGTCGCAGCCAAAAAATTCGTCCAGAAGATATTGTGCGTGCGTTTGCAGCAGAAGCAGATATCCCTGGTAACATTATCGGTGTTATCAACATCTATGATCGTTTTACTTTCGTTGAAGTTCCAGAAGATGTAGCAGAACGTGTTTTAGCTGTAATGCATAAAAACACATTGAAAGGCTATAAAATCAACATAGAACCAGCAAAAAGTCGCTAATCGACTGCTATAATCCCTAGTATTAAAATAGGATTATTACAAATTTATTTTTGTAGTAATCCTATTTTGCATAGGGCTACTAAAAGGAACAGTGCATTTTTATAAAAGGCGAAATTTGGTCTTTTAATTTTATTTAAAAAGGTTTTGCTATATGATTGTCGAATGCAAACTAAAACAAGTATTGACTTTACGAACAAATGTTTGTAAAATAATAAAAGATAATGAAAGGGGCGGATTATATGGCGATTGATAAAGTAAAAGCTTTAGAAAATGCGATGAAACAAATAGAAAAAGATTTTGGTAAAGGTTCTATCATGAAATTGGGAGAAGCCTCTGCGAAAATGAATATAGAGGTAATTCCTACAGGGACATTACCATTAGATATTGCTTTAGGCGTTGGTGGGCTTCCACGAGGACGTATTGTTGAAATTTATGGTCCAGAGTCTTCAGGGAAAACAACAATCGCGTTACATGTTATCGCAGAAGCACAAAAATTAGGTGGTATTGCAGCCTTTATAGATGCCGAACATGCCTTAGATCCTATTTATGCAAAAAAACTTGGTGTTGATACAGATAACTTACTTATTTCACAACCAGATAACGGAGAACAAGCATTAGAAATTGCTGATGCCTTGGTTCGGAGTGGGGCAATTGATGTCGTTGTTATTGACTCTGTTGCGGCGTTAGTACCAAAAGCAGAAATCGAGGGTGAAATGGGAGATTCCCATGTTGGTTTGCAAGCACGCTTGATGTCACAAGCTATGCGTAAATTAACTGGTGTCATCAGTAAATCTCATACTACCGTAGTATTTATTAACCAAATTCGTGAAAAAGTTGGCGTTATGTTTGGTAGTCCTGAAACGACAACTGGCGGTCGGGCGTTAAAATTCTATGCTACCATTCGTCTAGATGTTCGTAAAATTGATATATTAAAACAAGGCAATGAAATGGTAGGTAATAGAACCAGAATTAAAGTTGTTAAAAATAAAATTGCTCCACCATTTAAACAAGCTGAATTTGATATTATGTATGGACAGGGCGTTTCTCATGAAGGTTGTATTGTAGACCTTGGAACAGAAATGGAGATTATTGAAAAAAGTGGTGCTTGGTATTCTTATGCTGGCACTCGTTTGGGACAAGGCAGAGAAAATGTAAAAGAATTTTTACGTGACAATAAAAATATAACGGCTGAAGTAGAAGCTAAAATTAGGGCGCAATTAATTGTAACTACACCTGTTGTCGTAGAGGAAAAAGCAAATGATGCTGAAACAACCGAAGACTAAAAAAACAGCATTAGTGTCCGCTGTAGATATGTTAGCAATTCGTTCGCACGGAACTGAAGAGCTAAAAATAAAATTACAACGCAAAGGTTATTTAAACGAAGAAATAAATGATGCAGTTGAAACTTTAACAAAGCGTGGCTATCTAGATGATGCCACGCTTTGTGATTCGTTATTTAAAGAGTATTGTCGCGCCGAAAAGTATAGCTTAAATTATATTTTACAGAAGTTAATGCAAAAAGGTTTTTCACGCAGCATAGTGGAACCGTATAAGAATCAGATGGACGATGAGGGTGAACTTGCGATAGCACAAAAGATACTTTTACAAAAATATAAGTCTCCAGAATCCGTTGACGTAAAACTGATGATGAAATATTTATATGGTAAAGGTTTTACCACAGCAGTCATTGGAAAAGCTGTTTCACAATATACTAAATTTGAAGAAAATTATTGATGGATTGTAATGCTTCAAAATATAAAATCATGTTCTGATTTTATACTTTTCTAATATACACACAGCCTAGCTTGACACTACTTTCAAAAACCTTTAAAATGGAATTTGTACAGTTATGCCAAAATGATTTTATAGTATTTTATTGCTTAGAAAAGCACTATCAATTGTAAGAGGGAAGCAATTGATAAATGAAGGTTAAAAAATAGATTGTAAACATCTATTTTATGGGACTAATAAATATAGTTAAGAGGGGGTGTGAGAATTATCGTTGAGATATTATTGTCTGTAATACTTGCGGTAGTTATTGGTGCAGGTATTGGTTATTGGTCGAGAAAAAAGACAGCCGAGTCACAAATTGGTTCAGCGGAGGATGTAGCAAAAAAAATTGTTACGGATGCGGAACAAAAAGGTGAGGCTAGGAAAAAAGAAGCGTTACTAGAAGCGAAAGAAGATATTCATAAGTTACGCTTAGAATTAGACAAAGAAACAAAAGAACGTCGTAATGATTTGCAACGTTTAGAACGTAGATTGGTTCAAAAAGAAGAAAACCTTGATAGAAAAATCGATTCCCTTGAGAAAAAAGAAGAAATGCTTGCTGGTAAAGAAACTGAAGTTGATAAGTGTCAAGAAAAAGTGAATGAATTGCACGAAAAACAGCTGTCTGAACTTGAAAGAATTTCTAGTTTAAATTCCGAAGAAGCGCGTACAATGTTACTTGCCAATGTGGAAGAAGAAATTAAACACGAAACAGCAATGATGATAAAAGAGTTAGAGCAACAAGCGAAAGAAGAAGCTGACAAACGTGCTCGTAATATCATTTCTTTAGCAATTCAACGTTGTGCGGCAGATCATGTTGCTGAAACAACAGTATCCGTAGTTGCATTGCCAAATGATGAAATGAAAGGTAGAATTATCGGTCGTGAAGGTCGTAATATTCGTACATTAGAAACTCTTACTGGGATTGATTTAATTATTGATGATACTCCAGAAGCTGTAATATTATCAGGCTTTGATCCTGTACGACGTGAAGTGGCAAGAATCGCCTTGGAAAAATTGATTGCCGATGGTCGTATTCATCCGGCACGTATCGAAGAAATGGTTGAAAAAGCGCAAAAAGAAGTGGAACAACGCATTAAAGAAGCTGGTGAGCAAGCAACCTTTGAAACTGGTGTTCATGGATTGCATCCAGAAGTTATAAGATTATTAGGACGTTTGAAATATAGAACTAGTTATGGCCAAAATGTTTTAAAACATTCTATTGAAGTTTCACATTTAGCGGGTGTTATGGCAGCAGAACTTGGTGTCGATGTTATGCTTGCAAAACGTGGTGGATTACTACATGATCTTGGGAAAGCTGTTGATCATGAAGTAGAAGGTCCACATGTAACAATTGGTGCTGATTTAGCGAAAAAATATCGTGAATCCGCTGAAGTTATCAATTGTATCGCAGCCCATCATGGAGATATAGAGTTTAATACAGTACAAGCGGTGCTTGTATCTGCGGCAGATGCGGTGTCTGCAGCGCGTCCTGGTGCTCGTCGTGAAAGTCTTGAAAGCTATTTGAAACGCTTAACTCGCTTAGAAGAAATTGCCGAATCCTTCGAAGGCGTAGATAGATCGTTCGCTATTCAGGCAGGCCGTGAAATCCGTATTATGGTAAAACCAGATAAAATCGATGACGTTACGTCTGTCGGCTTAGCTCGTGATATTGTGAAGAGAATAGAAAGTGAGCTTGAATATCCGGGACAGATTCGTGTAACAGTAATACGCGAAACGCGTGCAGTTGATTACGCAAAATAATTTAGCAAAATTAACGACCTTGTATAATGCAGGGTCGTTTTTGATATTTTTATATAAAGTATTGAAAGGAATTAAATTAAATACATCGAATAGGAATACTATGTTGGAATTACATTTCTATTATTCCTATCAATAGACTAATTTGTTGGATGGTGATTATGATGAAACTAGAACAAGAAGATAAATTAAATACTGACGGTGTCAATTTGTTAGTATCCATACTTGTTTGCTATCCGGAAATTGGTACTCTTAATTTTGAACCAATCAATGATTCACTAAAGATGACATTTGTCTTAAACAAAATGCCATCGAAGAAGGAATTTCTATTGGTGAAAGACATGATTTTTCGTAGTATATTAACTTATCATACCTTAGAAGGTTTTAAAAGTAATAAAATAGATATCAAAATGAGCAGTTATGAGGATGTTGCTTTTATTAGTTTTGTTCGAGATATGGATACTTTATCAAAGGGCGAAATTGCTTTGATTAGTACGTTAATGAAAGAAAATTTTAAAGAGTCACTCGTTACGGATGGTAATACAACCCCTGCGGAAGAAGATGGTATATTTCAGGAAGATTTTATTGATAATATGATAGGTAATATGAAGCTTAGTCAAATGGCGACTAATTTGATTGGGATACGCGAAGAAGGTCGCGTGATGGTTTTTAATAAATAGTTTTTGGGGGCTAAGAATTGAATATACTGATGATTGGTGACATCTATGGAAAATCTGGTAGGCAAGCGGCTATGCAGTATATTCCTACCTTGAAAACAAAGTATCAGTTAGATATGGTTGTTGCAAATGGAGAGAACTCTGCTGGTGGTGTGGGCATTACTAAGAAGGTTTTGGATGAAATATTTTCTGCTGGAGTTGATGTTGTGACCTCCGGGAATCATATATGGGACAAAAGGGAAATCCTTCAATTTATCGACGAAGAACCCTATTTGATTCGTCCAGCAAATTATCCACCGCAAACCCCAGGCAAAGGGTACTGTATTTTTGAGATAAATGATAAAAAAATTGGTGTTGTTAATCTTTCAGGAAGAACGTTTATGCCAGATATGGATTGTCCTTTTCGCAAAGCAGATGAAATCCTTGAGCATTTGGCAGCACAATGTGATACGATCCTCTTTGATTTTCATGCTGAAACTACTTCGGAAAAGATGGCGATGGGCTGGTATTTAGACGGCAGGATTACGTGCATGGTTGGTACACATACGCACATTCAAACTTCCGATGAAAGAATTTTACCAAAAGGAACCGCTTATATCACAGATTTAGGTATGGTGGGACCATGGAATTCTGTTTTGGGTGTTGATAAAGATTTGGTGGTGAAAAAGTTCTTAACAGGAATGCCAGTTAAATTTGATATTGCCAGTGGACCTCATGTATTTTGTGGTCTGATTATTATGATCAATGATCACACCAATATCGTTCAAAAGGTGAAACGAATTATGATTCGTGAAGATGAAATGGACGATGAAATATAAATAATTGGAAAAAATTGAAATTTATCAACAATTCAAGAAGGAATTTTTTGTTAAATACAGAATACTGATACTGTAAATCTTTTATAAGTTCTTTTTCTTAATATTAAAGGAGGGTACTAATAATCATGGAAGTTTTAAAGGTATCAGCGAAATCTAATCCAAATTCTGTAGCAGGTGCTTTGGCAGGAGTTTTGAGAGAACGTGGTGGTGCAGAAATGCAAGCCATAGGTGCAGGTGCTCTGAATCAAGCAGTAAAAGCGGTAGCGATTGCGCGAGGGTTTGTTGCTCCTCATGGAGTTGACCTAATATGTATTCCAGCTTTTACAGATATCTTAATTGATGGTGAAGAACGCACGGCGATAAAATTAATCGTCGAACCAAGATAATGATGATGAAAAAATAAATAATAAACCCTGTTCAAATGAACAGGGTTTATTATTTATATAGTACAGTAAATTTTTGATTTTCTCCGTTAGTATGGTATGATAATAGTAATAATCTTTGGAGGGATAATAATGTCAGTAAAAGTGATATCTAATGTTGGAGATGCATTTGCACAGGATGTTTTAATGATAAATATTTTTGGAGGTGATTTTACCAATGAAGATAATTTACCAATTAAAACTTTAAATAAAGCGATGGATGATCAGATTAAACAATTTTTAAGTAACTATCCAATGGCGGCAAACTATGGTGAGATTAATATCTTGCATACAATGAAAATGCTACAAGCAAAAAGTGTCATTATCGTTGGCTCAGGCAAGTTCAATGAAATGACAAGTGATAAATTGCGTAACCTTTCTGGCAAGGCAATTCAGATAGCAAAAAAAATCAATGCGAAGAGTATTGGCATTTATACGAATCTAAACTATAATTTTGACTATGCAGATGCTGTGCAGGCGATTATAGAAGGTGTTACACTTGGTGCATATCAATTTGATTTTTATAAATCGACGGAAAAGAATGCGCCATTAGAAACGATAGTTCTTGTTGAACCAGATCAAATATTAGTTGACGTTGCAAAGGCAATCGTAAGTAAAACTACGGTTGTTACAGATAGCGTTTGCCACTGCCGTGATTTAGTCAATCATCCGGCTTGTACTGTTACGCCAACCTATATGGCGCAGGAAGCAGAAAAGTTGGCTGCTTACGACAATTTTACAGTAGAAATCATGGATTTAGCTGCAATAAAAAAATTGGATATGGGCGCTTTTCTTGCTGTAGCAAAAGGCAGTAATGAACCACCTAAGTTCATTACGATAAAATATACGGGTAACAAAGCTAGCGACGAATGCCTGGCTTATGTCGGTAAGGGGATTACCTTCGATAGTGGTGGTATATCTTTAAAACCAAGTTCCAGTATGGGGGAAATGAAAGATGATATGGCAGGTGCAGCAACAGTACTAACAGCAATGCAAGCGATTGGCCAACTACAGCCCAAGGTCAATGTACTCGCGGTGATCCCATGCTGCGAGAATATGCCGTCAGGACATGCAACAAGGCCTGGTGATGTGGTAAAATCAATGAGTGGTATTACAATCGAAATTGATAATACCGATGCAGAAGGCCGCCTAATCCTAGCTGATGCAGTTCACTATGCAACTACATTAGGGGCAACAAAAATTATTGATATAGCGACTCTCACAGGGGCCTGCGTTGTCGCATTGGGTCATGTAGCATCAGGTGTTGTAAGTAATGACGAGCAGCTTTGTAATGCATTATTAAAAGTAGCAAAGTCAACAGGAGAAAAAATGTGGCAATTGCCAAATTACGAAGAATATAAGGAACAGTTTAAAAGTGATATTGCCGATCTAAAAAACACAGGTGGACGTATGGCAGGAACAATTACAGCAGCCATGTTTATTGAATGCTTCGTAAAAGGTCTACCTTGGGCACATATAGATATTGCAGGTACTGCCTATTTGAAAAGCAGTAATGGATATAACGTCAAAGGTGCGAGTGGTGTTGCAACGAGAACATTGATTGAACTGGCTCTAGATATGGAGAAATAAGATGAGTAGTGATTTGCATATTCATACGTCAGCTTCTGATGGGAGACTATCTCCTAGACAAGTAATTGAAGAGGCAAAAGCTGTTGGCTTACATTATATTGCCATTACAGATCATGATACAGTAAAGGGCTTACTTGAATTACAAAAAGAGCATTTATTTCCAAATGAGGAGATTACGATTATTCCTGGTATTGAATTTAGTGCGCATATGCCCAAACATGAAGTTCATATATTAGGCTTAAATATTGATATTTCAAATAAAGTATTACAAGAAAATCTACAAAAAATTGTGGATTGCCGTTGGCGCAGATTTGACATTATGTTAGAAAAGATAAATTTACTCGGATATGCCGTTGGTAAAGAAGATGTACTAGCGATTGCAGCTAGTACAGAATCGATTGGTAGGGCGCATATTGCGCGTGCTTTAGTGGAAAAAGGCTTTTTTAAGAGTGTCGGCGAAGTATTTGAAAAATTACTATATAAAGATGGCCCGGCGTATGCACCGCATTATAAGTTAGAGGTTGCAAAGATTATTGAGTTAGTTCATAATGCGAATGGTCAGGCGGTGATTGCGCATCCGGGACTCATTGGCAATGACGATATTGTACGACAAGTGATAAAAAGTGGAATTGACGGTTTAGAAGTATATCATCCGAAACATGCAGCAGAAGAGATACAAAAATATGAAAATCTAGCTAAGGATAATCAAATCATCATGACAGGTGGTTCCGATTTTCATGCAATTCCTAAACGTTATCCAAATAAATTAGGTATATTTACAGTAGATGATAAGTATGCATTACAATTTATAAAATAAATTCATATAGATCACCTAAAAATAAAATGATATCTATAGGTTGGAGGAGTCGGAAATGGAAGTTATGGCTCTAGTAGGTCAAAGTGGAACAGGAAAAAGTCACCGTGCTTTAATCGTGGCACATGAATATAAAGCAGATGCAATTATTGATGATGGTATTTTAATTCAAGATGGTAAAATTGTTGCCGGACATTCTGCTAAAAGAGAAGCAAGTAAAATCATGGCGGTTAGAAGAGCAATTTTTTCTATTCCAGGTCATGCTGAAGAAGTGAAACAGGCAATAAAGGAAAAGGGTCCTAAACGTATTTTGGTATTGGGAACTTCAGAAAATATGGTGCACAAAATTGCAAAAATATTGGGATTAACTGCGATTAAAAAAATTATTCGGATTGAAGATATTGCAAGCAAAGAAGAAATGGAAAAAGCACGTGATTGCCGCATAAAAGAAGGAAAGCACATTATTCCAGTGCCAACAATCGAATTAAAACCACATTTTTCAGGCTATCTGATTGATCCACTAGAAATTTTCTTTAAAAAGCCACAGGCAAAACGTCGTAGGTTGGGTGAAAAATCCATAGTCCGTCCAATTTTTAGTTATTATGGAAAACTCCTGATTGATGATTCCGCGATTGCAGCCATCGTAGATAAGGTCGCGACCAATAAAGCAAATATCAGCAAAACCTCACAAGTTAGAGTTAAGCGGATTCGTGAGGCTGATGAAGATAGAGGAATCGATGTTACTTTAGAAGTAACCATGCGATACGGAACCAATCTTCTTTCTACGGTATCAGAGGTGCAAAGCGAAATTAAAATCGCGGTTGAGCATATGACAGGAATGATTGTAAAACAAGTCAATGTAGTGGTAAAAACACTTACTGTTGGTGCATGATAAAAAGAAATAACAAACATGTTCCAAATGATGTAATACCAGCAGTGGAAAATTAATAAAATCATCGAAAATGCCTATCTCAAAGCAATGAGGTAGGTGTTTTTTTATACAAAAAAATAAGACCACACGGTTGGTGGTCTTGCATGGAGTAGAGAAACTTATAGAATCTATTGCGGTAGATCCTAATAAAGCTAGTATATCCAATAATTTATGACTTATACAATTTATAATGGGGGAACAAGACCAGCGGCGTTGGTGGTCTTGTTCGAAGTGGGATTGTCTATTTTGAAATCTTGAAACTTAAAATCATTTGGGATCAGAAAGCTATAATGCTCATTATCATTGCGGTATTCTTTCATTTCACTTGCAAAGGTAATAGGGGAGACAACTAAAAGTACGACCATAACTGCCATTAGTGAAGTTAATAGTTTTTTCACAATAAGTACCATCCTTAGTTTTTATAAAGCGAATAATTGTATGTTCTATCCGATAGATTATCTATGCTCAATTTCATGTTCGATAGTCCAATACTATAATAATTATATTTATTACCATCATTTATCTGAATCGTAGCTACAAAGTGGTCTGCTACGCCATAAAAGCTTGTAAAGATCATATTTGCCCCATTGAATTGGCCATCTTTGATCGTTGCTATAAGATTACCATTGTTGTCGTACCATTCACCGTATAAAAATTGATCAATATTGTCTGGAACAATAAAATTCTTCTTATGTACTACTACAGAATCTATGGATACAAAGGGTTTAAAAAGCGGATTTGATTGTTCAGAACGTCCTTCTCTAAGATTTGAAAAGTTTAAAGTAATATGGCGATATCCTAGATTTTCTTGTATTTGAATTTTCATAGAAAAATTAGCAGGGCCACCAGCTGCAGTAAGAGGCTGAATTAAACAGGAATTAAAATAACCATTATGGATCGAAGCATATAAGGTATTGGAAGCATCGTACCAATCGCCTTCTATGTAATCAAGTTGTACTTCTGCAAGTGTTCTGGCAGAAGCGAAAGAGGTAAAAAATACTAGACATGTTATTACGATAGTGAAAATTTTGGGAATTAATCTTAACATAATTCAACCTCCTAATACGAATTACAGATCTCTTTATTTTTGAATTAATTATATTAGAACATAGTGCAAGCCTTTAATTTACTTAATTTAATGAAAAAATATTGTATCCAAATTTTTGCCAATCTTTATAACTGCTGTACTTAACCCAGCCTTTCTTTTGATCTGCAGTTCTAAGAAGGCATATCCAAAGATCACTTTCAGGAGATCCAGAAGAACGATAATCGCCCCAATTAGGAAATTCATCTCCACCACGATAACCTACAGCAAGTCCTTGTATGCCATCGCCAGGTAGGTATAAAATTTGATTTTCATACCAAGCCATATACAATCCTTCTCCGGTATAACTTAAGAGATAAATATATTCGCCAGCTCGAGGAAGAATTTTTTGCCCGTTTATAGCTATAAGAGCATTTAGGAGCTTAGGAGGTAACGTAGAGATATATACAGGGTATTTGGATGGATAAGTATAGAGTTCTGAAGTTATTAATCTCACCTTATCGCCAGAATGAAGCACAGCTACTTCGTTAGTTGAAGCTGGTTCTTTTAAAAGAGTTTGTTGTATCTTTGTTTGCATATACTTTCCGAAAGGTGGTTCCATATCTGCGGGCCAGTTATGATTAATAATAAATACATTGGGCGGGGGAGTTTGAGCTTTGATTACAGCTGGATTAATGGTAAATAATACAATTAATAATAAAAGTAATAGTGAAGTCCGTTTCATATAATCATCTCCTGGTGTATTTGTACTATATTATCGAATTTTGTCGAAAGTCCCTGGGAATAACGATAACCTACACTAATTAATATTAGTTGTAGGTTTTATTTTTTCCAGCCTTCTTCTAAAAAGAGAAGGATATATTCTTTTTTTAAGCTGCTTAAATGAGAAAATAATTCAACAACAATGCATTAGCTTCATCTTCATAACGTTTGATAGAGTAGAAGGTACGCGCGTCCAGCCATAACTTACATAACTACGATGACAGAGAAAGTGAGCAAGTTCATGGCATAATACAGCTTTCCTTTGCCATTGATTTAAGTTTTTATTTATAACTATATAATTCCGTTTTAATATACGTCCCCACAATCCATTATTTAATTATAAACAATAACTGACGGAAATACTATTAAAAAAGCTTGACTTTGTGGCGAGAATACAATTTAATGACAAACAAAGGAAGTATATATCCGACATGAGAGAGCTTAGGAAGTTTAATTAAGAAAAGTAGAGTTCATAAAAAGTTGACACAAACTGAATTATCAGTAGAAACCAATATAAGTAGACCGTATATTTCTGATTTAGAGAATAATAGATATATACCAAGTGTTAATAGTCTTATTAAGTTAGCTGCAGTTTTGGATATTAATCTTAATTTATTAAAGAAAATGACGTAAATACAAGTGAACTAGTGATTATAAAATTGGATTATCAGACCAAACCACAGCATAGGAGGTGCAACCATGGCAGCAAGACCAAGACAAATGCCGGAGTTGATTAGAGTTTTTCAACCGGACAACAGTAATAATCCCAAATTAATGAGTCAACTCATTGAAAAATTGGGGGGGTAAAAGTAACCTGTCGCAACATCAAAGATGTTAAATATGCGACAGGCTCAAATGTGGTGAAGTAAAAATTTAGTTGCGATTTTACGCGACAGCACACAGTTATTAATCGTCAATGGAGTTAATATCGAGGCAAAAGACGTCGTTTATATTCAATTCAAGAAAGGTCCTTGTGAAAGCTGCTTGATAGTATTTCTTGTAGCTGGAATTACACTAGAAGTTGAAGTTTGCGAAACAATCGTTGTTGAAAAATATTATGGCGATGTTGAGAATATATTAGAAATTGACGGTAGTGCTGAATAGGAGTGTGAAATCATGTTAGCAAGACGGCAAGTTGTTAATGGTTTAAAAAAACTTGTAATTGGTTGCCTAATGGCTGGTGGTGTGCTGGTTTTAACAGGTGGAGTTAAGGATAACCATGCGAAATATGCATTAGTTCAAGACGTTTATACAGTTGAACGTGGCGATACCTTGTGGTCCATAGCAGATACATATATGAAGAAAAACACATATGGTCCTCGAGAAATTCGCGAGTTCATGTATGGAATTATTGAGCTTAATTATGATGATGTTTTTAAAGGTCGTGATTGTAATTATTATGTTTATCCTAACGATAAAATAAAAATCAATTATTGGATTGAACGAAAGGATGATAAATAATGCTTACTACATCGGCAAGAGTGCCTGCTGACTACTTTGGTATTACTCGTAAAGAAACAAGTAAGCGAGTAGCTTTAAGAGAACTTCGCATTGCAAAAGGGTTTGATTCTTCTAAGGCGTTTGCATTAGCAATCGGAATGAAAGCAACTACATCAAGGACTTGGATGCCATAAGGCCTGAGTGACTTAACTGCTCTCAAGGATGGGCAGACAGTGTACATAGAGGTGAAAGCTCCTAAAGGTCAACTTAGTGAATATCAAGAAGAATTTCAAAGTGATATAGAATCGCATGGTGGCATGTATGTAGTGGCTCGAAGTGTTGATGATGTAGGCTTTTTATGAAAAAAAATAAGACCACATGATTAGCGGTCTTATTTGGAGTAGAGAAACTTATAGAATCTATTGCGGTAGATCCTAATAAAGCTAGTATATCTAATAATTTATGACTTATACAATTTATAATGGGAGAACAAGACCAGCGCCGTTGGTGGTCTTGTTCGAAGTGGAGTTCTTCGATGATAGTATGCTCTAAATTATGGATTTTATACAAAATTATTGACAAAAAAACAACTCAAATAATCGAGGTGGTAGAAATGCCCAAATTAATTTATAAATGTGAACTGTGTGGTAATCCACTTGATACCGAAAATGAAGCTGCTAAGTGTGAACAGAGCCATTACGCTACGTGTGCTAATCCCAAGTGTGGGGCTGTGTTTGTACAGATTCCTAAGACTAAGGTTGTATTGCTCGGAGAGATGCCAAACCATTGCTAAGAGCCAACGACAGCGTGATAGAAAGGTGGTAGGTTAATGCCGGAAGGAATGGAATTTGCTGTAGCTGCAATATTAGTGGTATTTGCGGGAATAAATTGGTGGTATATATCAAGGTTGAATAAACCCAGGAAGATGTATGTAAGTAATTATCGTAAGCGAAAGATTGATTTTAAAAATACAAATATAGATAGCTAGAAAAAGGGCGGCTTTTTGACCGCCCTATAAGTGTGTTTAGAATGATTTTTGATGAGGTGAAGAATTTGCTTAAATATAATGCGAAATACATAGAGAAAATATTTTATCAATACGAAAAAATTAAGCAAGCAGTATATGAGGCTAGAAAGGATAGCGGAGTTAGTAAAACTGGTGGTAGTGGTCATGCATTTGTGAGTGATCCTACAGAAAATATGGCCATGAAAGTTTGATACTATGACGATTAAGGAACCTGAAAAATGGTTAAGAGTAATTGAGTATACGTATAAGCATTTTGATAAAAAAATGACTGGCGAAATCATGAAAAGAAAATATAATAGTGATCACGATTATAAAAAAATATGTATAGATTTATCAATATCGCCGAATGTGTATTATTTGATGGTTAAAGAGGGGAATCAATACGATAGTCTTTGCGCTGTTGGACTTGATTTAATGACACCATTTTATAAGTGATGATCGCTACCAAGTACGTTACTTTGCACTAGGTAGCGATCATTACTTTATATAAGAATATTAATTTGAAAATAGTGTTGATGTTCAAATTTTGATATGGTACGCTTGAATCAAGTTAAAGGACAGCGACAGATGCCAAATAAGGAGAAGATTAATGATTAAAAAATGCGTAATTTGCGGAATAGAAATTATTGGACAACCGCTGACTAAATATTGCACAAAATGTCGAGCGGAAAAAATTAAAGAAAACGACCGAAAAAAGTATCAACGAAAAATAGCTGGAACTGCAAGAAAACTAGGTACAACTGATATATGTGTTGTATGTGGCGAAGAGTACACTATAAATGCAGGACGACAAAAATATTGTAAAAAATGCGCTGTAGATAAATCTAATGAACAGACGCGTGAATCATTTAAACGTGCATATTATGGCAATTCTGCTAAACGTCAAAAAATACTTGAGCGTGCGCGCGAATGGGCTTTAAATCATCCTGAGCGCATAAAATATATATTACATAAAAGTTATTTAAAAAACATAATTAAATTAAGAGCAAGTCGAAGAAAAAAATCAAAAGGATTGTAAATTGCGTAAAAAAAGTAGGAAGACACGAACAACTCACCAATAGGAGTAATTATGACGATAAGAAAAATAAATCACGGAGGCCACCTCGAAGGTGCAGGAGCTAAAAAAACAAGCCCCTATCGACGCCAAACAACGTAACATATTAATTAATATCAAGGATAATAGTAATATTTCTCTTGGTATAACACGCCAACAGGCGGAGCAAAGGCTTAAAGAACTAGATAAAGAATATCTGATTGATCAAATGCCATAAATTTATTTTAAGCACCCTTCGGGGTGCTTTTCTTAGCAGGTTTAGTATTACTGATAAAAACAAAATATGGGTAGGAGATATAACTTATATACCTACTCGTCATGGATTCCTTTATTTATCAGTTTTTATTGATATTTTTTCGCGGAAAGTAGTTGGCTGGTCTATGGATACACGAATTCGGGACAGCCTTGTTATATCAGCATTTTATCAAGCAATTGGTCGTCAACATCCGAGTGAGGGTTTAATTGTCCATACCGATAGAGGTGCTCAATATACTTCTCAGCGGTTTCAAGCTTTATTAGAGCGCTATGGCTGTCAACAAAGTATGAGTCGTAAAGGAAATCCCTATGACAATGCCGTAATGGAATCATTTTATCGCACATTAAAACGCGAGCTTGTTCAGGATGATTGTTATGACAATCATCCTGAACAAGCTCGCATGGAAATATTTAAATATATTGAGATTTATTATAATACTAAACGCATACATTCCTCATTGGGATGGCTCAGTCCAGAGCAATTTGAATTACAGAATTGTCAAAATCCTTAACTTTGGGTTTATTTTTTCTTGACCTTTCCAAAAATAAGACCACACGGTTGGTGGTCTTGTTCGAAGTGGAGTTCTTCAATGATAGTATGCTCTAAATTATGGATTTTATACAAATTTATGATAAAAATAATTTAAATAATTGAGGTAGAAGGACGGATGGACAATAAGTTCTATATTCTTCACTTATTTTATATACTTGTAAATGTGACATAAAATATATCCAATTAAAAACACAAGAAACCAGATAAGTAGTAACATACAGAATCTTGGTAAATAAATATTAAGAAGCATGTGGGACATCTCCTCCTAAAAATTCAGCTCATATAATAGATTATTTTTTGATATATCTTCTGGTGCTGACTATTCATGCTTGGTTTTGGGATGAGATTTAAGTAAAAAATATTATGGCTGTAAATAAACTAGAATATATTTATATAATAGGTAGTACTGAAAAAAAGATGAAGTTGATAATCAATTTTGTTTATCTAGCCCTCGAAGAGCAGCAAAAAACAATAAATAAAGTAGAAAAAGTGAGTATAAAAATAAATTTATACTCACCTAAATGGGTTTTATGAATTGTTCGCGTTTAGCAGGGCCTATTCGATTCTCGTAGCACTGGTATAGATTGGATTTTTACAGATATTCGTACTCACTTAATATTGATATAAACATGCGTAGTGAGTGGTAGAACTCTAATAATATTTATGAATACCTACGGCAATTGCTTCAGCTAGCTTTTTTTGGTATTCAGGGGTTTGTAGTGCCATCCGTTCCTCCATATTAGTAATGTAGCCGACTTCAATCAGCGCCGCGGGGATTTTGTTACGGCGTAGTACAAAGTAGTCTGCATTCTTAGCAGTTCTATTAGCTTCGGTAACCTTACAAAGTTCGCCTTGTATTGAATTGGCTAATGTTTTACCACTATCGGACTTAGAATAGTAAAAGACCTCGGCTCCATGCCGTTTCGCATCATTGGCGACGGCATTAGCATGAATACTAATAAATAAATCCGCGTCTGATTCCTCGACTATTTCTACACGCGCTGCCAAATCACGATGATAGCGCCCTCTGACTTTTTCATTGTCACATTCGCCACTAAGATCTACATCGGCTTGACGGGATAAGATAACTTTACAGCCGTATTGATTGAGAATATCTTTAAGATCTAACGCTATTGCCAGATTAATATCTTTTTCAAGCACACCTGAACGATTGGCGCCAGGGTCAATACCGCCATGACCGGCATCAACGACAATTACTTTGCCCGTTAGCGTATGGGACAGAGTATGGACAGATACGAAGGTGCCTAGCAGTAACATGGCTGGTATTAGGAAGCCGATAAAGCGATGTTTGGCAGTGCATAGAACCTTCATGGCGTTTTCTCACTCCTCTCATGGAAAAATATATATGCAAAAAAAGTAGAAGTATAACAATTTTTACTACGGAAATCATTATAAAGTGAGTCTTAAATAATATAATTTAATTTTATATATTTCTAAATCTCAAAAGAATTTTAAAAAATTATTGATAAAGTTTAAGGCATAAAGTAAATATTACTTATTTCAAAGTATACAGGGGCGTATTTTATTAAGGATATAGGTTGATGTTCCAGAATCAAAAACAGATGATATGTAAATTTGCTTTGTGATGAGATTAATTGAAAAACTTGGATGATAATATAAAATCCATAGGTAATTTGTATGATTTTTCTATAGCTATTGGTAATCATGCAGGATTTTTTAGAGTCGATAGTAAATATATATGTTATATTGTCAAATACTGTCCTGTAAGGAATTTTAATATATTTTAAAAGAGGAGCTAAAAGCATGGAAGTTAAAAATGTCATGGAAGAATTCGTATTTAAGCACTTGGACAAAATGATAAACAGTGATGAAAAAATTTGCAAATGTGAAAAATGTCGTATTGATGTTGCTATGCTAGCGTTAAACAATCTAAAACCACATTATGTAGCTACTGATAAAGGCAATATTTACACAAACATTGCCTTATATGATAAAAATAATGAGGTAGATATTATGTGTGCCATTGGTAGAGCAATTAAAACTGTAGGCGATAATCCTCGACACGCCGAGGTTAGGTAATCGGATAGCTCCTCTGTAATAATTACATATAATAAAGAATAACCGTCAGTTTAGCTGGCGGTTATTCTTTATATAGCTTTATATAAAGTTACATTTATTGAGAATACTAAAAAGAAATCTATATATTTATTTAAAGAGGTATAGCTATGAAACAAGTAACTGCGGCATTGTTGATAAAAAATGGATTATGTTTGATCGCAAAGCGTAGGGACGGAGATCACTTGGCTAAGTTGTGGGAGTTTCCTGGTGGGAAAATTGAAGCAGGCGAAACCCCGGAGGAATGTTTAAGGCGAGAAATGAATGAAGAGTTTCAAATTGATGTGAAAGTTGGAAGATTTTTTTCTGAAAGCATCTATAGCTATGATACTGGAACAATTCAGTTATTAGTGTATTGGGTAATTTGGCAAGGTAATTCACTAAATCCAGTAGTACATGAAGAGATCGCTTGGGTTGATAAAGAAACAATACTAAATTATCAATTCGCACCAGCAGATATCCCCATCGTAGAAAAATTGAGGTGCCACGAAGGCGATTTGCTTATCTGCACGTAATAAAATAGTTAGATAATTATTAAAAGGAATTTTGCTATTTAAGCATAAGTAGCTACTTTCTATTTTTTACGATATAATTATAAAAATATTTAAAATTACACTATAAGGACTGATATTATGAAAAATCTAGGAATCATCGGCTATCCAATAGGTCACTCCATGTCACCACATATGCACAATGCTGTAATTAAAGCTCTAGGATTAGATTATACATACATCGCAATGTCAGTAAAACCAGAAGATATTAAAGCTGCTGTGCTTGGTTTAAGAGCGCTCAATTTTAGAGGATTTAATGTTACGATCCCACACAAAATTGCTATTATGGAGCATATTGATGAAATCAATCAAGGGGCAAAAGCAATTGGCGCTGTAAATACTGTCGTTAATAATGATGGCAAATTGAGAGGCTATAACACTGATTATATAGGATTTGTTGCTCCATTAAAAAAGATGAATTTTTCGATTAAAGATAAAAATGCACTTGTACTTGGTGCAGGCGGTGCTGCAAGAGCGGTTCTATGGGGGTTGATTAGCGAAGAAGCTAGTCATATAACCGTTGTTGGACGAAACAAGGAAAAGCTCAATGCTCTACGTGATCAGTTCAAAGAATACTTTGAAATTGAGATCATTGATTGGAACGAGGATAAATATGCAGAGCGTTGCAAAACGGCAGATATTATCATCAACACTACACCAATCGGTATGCATCCCCAAGTCGATGCTTGTCCGCCGATAGATTGGTTATGCGTAAATAAAAAGGCTTTAGCATATGATTTGATTTATACCCCCGCAGTAACTCAATTCTTAGCTCAGGCCAAGAAGAATGGTAATACCATCTTGAACGGTGAAGGCATGCTAGTAGAGCAAGGCGCTGCAGCATTTAAAATGTGGACTTCACGAGATGCACTTACACAAGTGATGCATGATGTATTAGTAGGTGCAAAGTAAGTGGCAAAATGACAAGTTTATGTTCGATTGGTAAGAAGTAAGGCGGTTTGAAAATGAAAGTAGGTTTAATACGACACTTTGAGGTTGATTGCCCAATACCAGGTATTAGTAAGCTAATGACTCCGGAGCAATTTAGACAATGGCTACAAGAATATGAAACGTCTGATATTAAATATGACAACTTTGAAGCAAACATGATGAGATGGGATAAATGTTATTCTAGTGATTTGCCTCGTGCATTAAAAACGGCGCAAAAAATATATAGTGGACACATTATTGCAACCAAAGAATTACGAGAACTTGTTATATGCCCTCCTACGGACAGAAACATCAAATTGCCTATTTTACTATGGCTAACATTAGGAAGAATGGCATGGATGCTATCACATAAATCGCAAATAGAAAGTAAACTAATGTTTCAAGAAAGAGTAAAGTACATTTTAGAAGAATTCATTTTAAAAGATGATCAGGAGGTTCTTATAGTAAGTCACGGGTTCTTAATGATGTTCTTGCGTAAGGAACTTTTAAAACTTGGTTTTAAAGGTCCTAATTTTAGAAAGGCAGATAACGCGAAGGTATACATATTTGAAAAATAAATTTTATTTACTCCCTCTACTTCGACAAAATTTATATTGTTTTAGTAATAAAATAATTAACATGTAAATTTTAAGAAAGAGGGCTATTGTGGAGTATTTACAAGAAAGAATTGAGTGCTTACGGCAAAAGATGCACGCAACTGCACGCACAAAAGGAATATCACATCCGGAAGTTTTAATGATTAGCCAACAGTTAGACGAAGTAATAAACGAATTTTATAATGATGGGCGAATTCAAAAGGCTGGATAGATGAAATAAGAAGTTCCCTAAGTTTATTTGCTTAGGGAACTTCTTATTTTGCGAGTTTTTATTTATCTCTTAAAAATTGCAAGAATGTATATTGCAATTCGAGTAGCCAGAGTAACGCAACAAATTATGGAATATAAATAAATTGAGCTATAGATGTGTCGCCCTTTTTATCTAAGAAAACTTTTAAGTTTTGTAGCGCATTAAATACCTGGGTGAATTTTAAACGCAACCAAAAATGTAAAAATGTATGTGTGCCTCCACCAAAAACAGGAATTCGATTTAACGAATATAGAGTAGAGCTAGTGGTATCACGTCCTAGGTCAATTGTAAAAGCTGCGCGGTAGCCTGCTTTCTTTGTTAGGTCAATTATATTTTGATTATAGTCTCCGCATGGATAAGCTAAATACTCAATTTTTTTGCCAAGATGCGATTCTAATGCCGCCTTTGATTGAACTAGTTCGTTGGTTATTTCATCATCAGAAGCTTGTGTAAGCGAAATGTGATTTACTGTGTGTCCTTCAAAAATAAGCCCGTCATTTTGCATTTCATTTATCTCATCCCAAGTTAAATAACGCTCATAGGTATTTACAAAATCAGAGATTAAAAATATGGTTGCAGTAAAATGGTATTTTTGTAAGATGGGATAAGCTTCTTGATAGTTATCTTTATAGCCATCATCAAAAGTGATTAAGATCGGTTTTGATGGAAGTTCTTTACCATATTGTATATAATCAGCTAAATGATCAGGGGTAATCGTAGTATAGCCTTGATCTGCTAAATACTTCATTTGTGCTTCAAACTCAGTGTTGCTTAGTGTTAAAGAATTGTGATCGGTATTATTGATCTGATGATAATTTAAAACGGGCACTCCTTGGAAATAATTTAAGGCGAAATAACTTATAGCTAAAAGCAAAATAAGTACAGCGATTATTCCTCTTGTAAAAAACTTTTTTGTGAATATTTCTTTTAACAAA
>JARBTT010000274.1 GCA_029240055.1 Anaerosinus sp. | reverse complement strand
TGTAAACGTTTCTAAGGCTTGACCTGAAACTAAAATAGGGATTCCTAGCCGAATTGCTTCTTGGCGTACAAAATGAATAATCAAATGAATTCTTTCACTGACAGGTCGTTCACTAATTCGTGGCAAAGTAATTTGTACAGGAATCCTTCTCCGAAAGGTCATCAACAGCGCACTTGAAATATCTTCTGAAGTAGCACCAATAATCATCAATTGCGCTTTTCTTTCTTCGCGTGTTTCTCCTAGACGACGATAGATTCCTTTGTCAACCAACATAAATAACAATTCTTGTCCCGTTGACGGCAAACGATGAATTTCATCTAAGAATAAAATTCCACCTTTTGCCCGATCTACCACGCCTTCATGATCTTCATTTGCACCTGTAAAGGCACCTTTTACATAACCAAATAGCTGTGCCAATAAAAGCTGTGCATTATCCGCATAATCAGCACAGCAAAAAGTAACAAAAGGTACTGATTTTCCATGTTTCTCTACACTTGTCCACCTTTCTTTCGCATAGTACCACATCGCCTCTGCCAATAAATTTTTACCAACGCCGCTTTCACCACAAATCAATGTATGTAAGCCATTGGGCGGATATACAATGGCCGCTTTTGCTAACTCAATTTGCGCTTTTATACTGCCTTCGCTACCAACGATCCCGGCAAAAGCCATCGGTTGTTCTTTTATTAAAGTTTTCTTTAAATTTCGAATTTTTGCACTAGTATGTAGTTGTATCTCAACATCACGATTCATCTTCCGATCACTTTTACTGACCGCATAGTACAATACCGGTCTAGTACCCATTTTTTTTATGCGTCCTAATTTATATAATTTATTAAGCTCTGCCGATGCATCGCTACGGTGAATATCTAGTTCCAAAGCTACTGTAGCTGCATTAACACCCTTTTTAGCTATTTCATCCGTGCAGTACTCTACATACTCCATTACCCTATCAATTCTAGCCATTACCTGTACTCCTTAATTTTTCTTTCGACGCAAAACTTCTATTTTCTTTATAATTTAACATCAAAGTTTTTAATCCTGCCAAGGCATGTCTATTACCAATATTTTATTTATCATGTAAACTTATATCATATTCTTCTGCTATCATCTCTAGCTCTCGTATTAATTCCTTCGAAATTTCACAAAGAACTACAGTTTGAAAATATACCATTATACAGCGGGCTAGTAATATTCAAAAACAATTGATTATTACTAGCCCGCGTCATTTATATTTTATTTAATAAGCCCTAATGCTCCACCTGCTAATGCAAAAACAAACAACGCTAAGAGTACATTTACAACACGATAACCTCGCATAATTGCCTGCCAACTTACGATCGTAATTGCCAGCGGTAATGCTTTTGGTACAATTTTATCCATCATATCCTTGATTGCGATTTCCTTACCACCTAAAACCGGCACCCAAGCAAAATCTACTGTGATAAACTTACATACCATAATTCCTAGCACAAACAAACCCATAATGGAAAAGAAAGTTGTTAGTTTTTTGAACAATCCACCTTCTAAAATTGTAGTTACTGCCGAAGTACCTAATTGATACCCTTTTTTAATACTAAGTCTTGTAATCGTATAATCATAACCGAGCATTGCACACGCAAATACAAGTGGCCCCATAATGCTACCGGCAGCTGCCCATCCTAAACAAATTCCGAGAACAACTGGTTTGTATAACGCACCGGAAATCGTATCACCGATACCAGCAAGCGGCCCCATTAAAGATGATTTTAAATCAATAATTGTAGATTCATCAATATCGCCACCTTTTGCTTTCTGCTCTTCCAGTGCAATGACAATTCCATGAATTACTGCACCCCAGCGAGGTTCTGTATTAAAAAACATCATATGACGCTTTAAACCAGCAACCACTGCTTCCTGATTATTAGGATATAATTTTTTTAAAATTGGCCCCATCATGGATGCGAATCCACCAGCCTGCATTCTTTGATAGTTATAGGATAAATGGCTCATGATCCACCAACGGAAGATTGCAAACTCAATATCCATTTTGGATAATCCCACTTCGGTTATTTTATTATCTGCCATTATATTTCATCCTCCTCATCATCCACCGCTGCCGATACTTTTTCTGTTGCTGGTTGCAAAGAAATATAAACATACCCCATAGCCGCACCTAAGAATGCCGCAAATAATAAATTATTCATTCCTGTATAAGCACTAATGGCAAATCCTACACCAAAAAATACAAGTAAATCTTTACGCGCCATGTATTTTAATAACATTGCAATACCAACTGCTGGTAGAACTTTACCTACGGTATTGAATCCGGCAACGCCCCAAGCAGGAATTGCTGCAAGAAGTCCTTCAATGACTGGAGGTCCATAATAAGCTGCTAAAAATGCCGGAATACCTCTTACTAGAACCACAACAAATTGCGAAGGCACTGCTTGCAAAAACATCAATTTCTTTATATCCCCGTTTTCCGCGCATTTATCCTGTAGCGACGGAATCGCTGAATTGATCGACATAAACAAAATCCATGCATAATTGCCAATAACCCCTATAGACACTGCCATTACAACTGCTTGTTCTGTACTAATATTACTTTGGATTGCAACCGCAGTTCCTAG
>JARBTT010000273.1 GCA_029240055.1 Anaerosinus sp. | reverse complement strand
ATCATAAGGAAAGACATAAGGTTTTTTCGGTGCTTCAATCTGTTTGGCTGAAGTGACTTTTATAAAAGGGGTGTCTTTGTTTTCATAGTGACCCATTTGTACAGTACCTTCAATTGAAAGCCAGGTTCCATCTGGATAATTTTTTGCATCTTTTATTTCACACATAACTCCATATGGTAAAGAGTCTGCTACACAGCACGTAATTACATAACGTACGAGAGAAAGCTGACTATTTGTTAAACCTGGGCTTCGAAAGACAAAGCCTGTCATAGAGATCTCTTTGCCGAGGTAATCCCCCGAAAAATCGTTGATTTCACTAGTTGCCTCGGTATAATTAAGATCTGTTACTTTTATTGAATCTGCCTGGTGAAATTGCTTTGCTAATGGACGCGGTATATCTTGTATTGTAGCAGAAGTTGTATTTAGGGTTAGTGTACTATTTAGACCTTTGTTGTTTACGAGATTGGCATTAAGGGTGTTATTCGGCAATGTTGCTGCCAATAAAAGCACTGCAAAAAATGGAATATAACGTAGCTGTCCAAGTTTAGAATGTTCATGGGGTTTATTGGTGTGCAAAAAGGTATCCAATAGACATATAATTAGCATAGGAATCAGCGAGCAATATGATATTTCAATTAAAATTGTGAATTTTGGATTAATGTATAATGGAAGCTGTTCTGTTAGATCAAGCCACATCAGAAAAATACAAAAGCCAAAAAGAAGGGTAGCTTGGGTGAACGCGTTTGTGTCCAGAGTGTCTTTTTGTTTTCTATGCTGCAATAGACTGACCTCCTTAAACGTGATTTATTATGTATGCAGAACAAGCGCATAAAAGAGCAACAATGAAAGCTAGCCAAAAGACAAAGCGAAGCTTAAATGTGTGCAAAAGCATAAGCAAATTTTTCACATCGATCATTGGACCTAAGACCATAAAAGCGACAAGTGATCCTACTGAAAAACTCGAACTGAAGGATGAGGCGATAAATGCATCTGCGGCTGAACACACTGATATAAAAAAAGCAAATAACATCATCACTCCAATAGAAAGAATTGAATTTTGTCCTACTGATAATAGAATTTCACGTGGCAATATGACTTGAGATAAGGCTCCCAACATGGCTCCCATAAGCAGGTATTTTCCCATTTCAAAAAATTCGTTACTAGCGTCACGAATTGTGTTTATTATTTTATCGCAAGGGGAATGCTGGGGAGATCCATCATCTGTCATATGGGAGCAGCAGCCGCACGTATGATGCTGCGTATTTACAGATTTTAATTCATTACGACTAAAAAAGAAATCTATAACGAGTCCGACAAAACAAGCGATCAAAACAGCAGTTCCCAACCGGAAAAAAACCATGTTGATGTTAAATCGAAAAGCATACAAGGTTGCTGCTACGACAACGGGGTTCATAATTGGTGCGGCTAGCATAAAAGTGATTGCGGTATGTAAAGGAACGCCTTTCATTAGTAAACGACGTACAATGGGGACGATTCCGCAGTCACACATAGGAAAAATAAAACCTAATAAACTGGCGATAATGACACTGAGAAATTTGTTTTTAGGGAGAACTTTATGAATTGCTTTTTCCGTAACAAAGTTATTAATTAAAGCCGAAACAATAACGCTCAGCAGCATAAAGGGAAAAGCTTCAAGTACAATGCTGAGTAGTATGATTTTGAAATTAATCAAATTATCCCAGTTAATAATACCAGACAAGTAAGCTTGTATGATTGATAATAAGTTTTCCAGAATAACTCCCCCATATATTCTAGATGTTTAAAAGTAACCTTTAAAATATATTCATATTTTAGAGAGTATATTCCTAAAATATTATCAATAAGGGGGGGATTTTGACATTACCTTAGGCGATATTCAAAAATGAGAGGTTTTTCTTAGTTAGAGAGTTGTCACAAAATACAGTAGGTCAATGAGTAATCATTTTAGAATAAGTCGGGTTTGTTTGCTTCTGTCCACTTTTGTAGGGTAGATATAACCAATCAAATGAAAGTGATTGGCAAGTGTGTCAAAATCAATGGAAGATTGTACAAAAGTACCATTTTTATCGGGTGTTTTATAAACGATATGGTCTGTAGCAACTTCGCAGACTATGCCGACGGATACTTCCTGATTGGCATTATTCCATAAAATCATCGCTCCTGCCTGCGCATCTTTGGGAGCTGTCTTTTCTACCCATTCGAATTGAGCAGCATTAGAAAACCAGTCTTCAGCGTCGCCATCCCAATTCATTCCTGGGGCAGGTGCTGATTTGTCAAATTCTTGTGCGATATAGCCAAGCGGTTGACTTGGAAGATGCTTATACCATGGGCTTGCATCAGGGCTACAACCGTCGCAAGCTAATACAGTGGCAGGTATCAATAATGCTAAAAACAATGCATAATAAAAACTGATCTTTTTCAAAAATTCGTCACCTCCATTTAGTCAATAATTTTAATCATAGGGAATCGGTGTATTATAATAAAGAGTCGATTAACTGGGAGAAACCATCCAATGAAGTATCATTGGTCAGATGAATTCCATTGATGAAAAAAGCCGGCGTATTGTGAAACCCTAGCTTATTTTCTTCCGCCATATCGTTTTTGATGTTTTGTTCGATTGTGGG
>JARBTT010000004.1 GCA_029240055.1 Anaerosinus sp. | reverse complement strand
AAAGACCTGCTACTTTAGCAGGTCTTTAAATTTATATGAAATTGAAATCAAACATTAAATCGGAAATACGTTACATCGCCGTCTTTCATGATATACTCTTTACCTTCAAGACGAACTTGCCCTTTTTCTTTGGCTGCATTTTGACTGCCAGCAGCAATCAAGTCATCATAAGAGACAATTTCTGCCCGGATAAAACCACGTTCGATATCACTATGGATTTTACCACCAGCTTCTGGTGCTTTGGTACCTTCTGTGATTGTCCAAGCGTGGACCTCTTGCACTCCAGCAGTTAAGAACGTGATCAGTCCTAATAATTTGAAAGAAGCCTTAATTAATTTATCCAAACCAGATTGTTCTAATCCTAGTTCTGCTAAGAAGTCTTTCGCATCTTCATCACCAAGTTCAGCAATTTCAGACTCTACTTTCGCGGAAACAACGATGACTTCTGCCCCCTCGTGTTTTGCATATTCTTTTACTTTTTGTACGTAGGCATTTTCCGCTTCAGCAGTTGCTACTTCATCTTCCGCAACATTTGCTACGAAAAGAATCGGTTTTAAAGTTAAAAGATTTAAATCGCGAACGATTAATAATTCATCTTCATTCATTTCTACACGGCGAGCTGGCAATGCTTCACCTAGCATGTCTTTAATGCGGGTCAGTAAATCCATTTCTACTTTTGCTTTTTTATCGCCGCTTTTGACCATCTTTTGGGAACGTTCCATACGTTTTTCAACGGATTCTAGATCAGCTAAGCACAATTCAGTATTAATGATTTCGATATCACGCAATGGATCGATATTTCCTTCAACATGTGTAATATTCTCATCAATAAAACAACGAATTACTTGCGCAACCGCATCTACTTGACGAATGTGCGACAAAAATTTATTGCCCAAACCTTCTCCTTGTGCTGCACCTTTTACAAGGCCTGCAATATCCACGAAACGGATCGATGCTGGAACAATTCTTCTCGCATTGTTCATATCACTTAATACTGCTAAACGAGGATCTGGTACATCCACGACACCAATATTCGGTTCAATGGTACAGAACGGATAATTCGCCGCCTCAGCACCGGCTTTTGTAATCGCATTAAACAATGTACTCTTGCCAACGTTAGGTAATCCAACGATCCCTACTTCTAAATTACTCATAAATGAAAATTCCACCTTATTCTAATATTATTTTATTGAAACGGACAGCAACTGTCCTTACAAATGCATCTATATTTAAGAAAAACCAAGTCCCTATAATTGTAGAGTATCTAGGCTTTATTTGCAATACCTAGCGAAATTTTAGAAGTAATTCTAACCTCTATAATGAAAAAAATACCGGATACTCTATTAGCATCCGATATTTGCATTCCTTTTATTTCTTTTATCCGTTAGCAATTAATATTGCATCTCAATTCCGGCTTTTTCTAACTGGTCACGTACCTTTTGCACATCTTCTTTGCTGGCAGCTTTGACATCAGCAAGTTTGTACTCCATGCCAAGTTCCTTCCATTTATAAACGCCCATCGTGTGATACCCGAGTAATTCTACTTTTACATCCCCACCGATTTTTTTGATTAAATCGGCTAAGGCATCAATTTCTTCAGCAGCATCATTTACCCCAGGAACCACCACATAACGAAGCGATATTGGTTTACGTTTTGCAATGTACGCTAGATTTTTTAAAATCTGCTTGTTATCAGCCTTTGTTAAGTACTGATGAATTTTTGAATCCACCGCCTTCAAGGAAAACAACACATGATCGGTATGCGCTAGAACTGCATCCAGGACATCTTGCTGATAAAAGCCAGCCGTATCTACTGTTGTATGAATCTTTGCTTTATGACAAGCTGCAAATAGTGTTGCTACAAACTCTGATTGCAACAATGGTTCGCCCCCGCTTACTGTAATGCCGCCACCCGAGGATTCATAAAAACTGCGATACTGCTCAATATCGGCGATTACTTCCTCTACCGTAATCGTCTTATCACCACGTGCCCAGCTATCTGGATTATGGCAAAAGGCACAGCCTAAGCTGCACCCCGCCAAAAATAGTACGTAACGAATCCCTTTACCATCCACAGTACCAAAGGTTTCTTTGGAATGATAATATCCTACCACATTAAACTGCTTCATAGAAAGTACGTCTAATTACTTCCAATTGATGCGCCTTACTAAGTTTTACGAAATTAACTGCATAACCAGATACACGGATGGTAAGTTGCGGATAATTTTCTGGTTCTTTCATTGCTGCTTCGAGTAGCGCCCGATCAAATACATTGATATTAATATGATGACCATGGCAAGCAGAATAACCGTCTAATAATGCTACTAAATTTTTCGCACGCACATCAGCATTTTTACCAAGTGCGGCAGGAATGATGGAGAAGGTATAAGAAATACCATCACGGCAATCATCATAAGAAATATTTGTAACAGATTTCATCGCGGCCAATGCACCATGTTTATCGCGGCCATGCATTGGGTTTGCTCCTGGAGCAAATGCTTCGCCGGCTTTACGTCCATCTGGAGTCGCCCCAGTTTTCTTACCATACATAACATTGGAGGTAATCGTAAGTACCGATAAAGTATGCTCTGCCTTGCGATACGTTTCATGTTTTCTCAGTTCCATAATAAATTCATGCGTAATTTCTTTTGCTAAGCTATCTACACGTGGATCATTGTTACCGTACATTGGGAATTCACCTTCGATTGCAAATTCTTTCGCAATACCGTTTTCATCACGGATTGCTTTTACTTTTGCATAGCGAATGGCACTAAGTGAGTCAACTGCTACGGAAAGTCCAGCTACGCCAAACGCCATCAAACGTTTTACTTCGCTATCATGAAGCGCCATTTGCCCTGCTTCATAGGCGTGTTTATCATGCATAAAATGGATTAAATTCATGGTATTTACATAAAGACCCGCGAGCCATGCGAGTACTTTAGAGTAATTTTTGCGAACAACTTCGTAATCCAAATATTCACCATCGACAATTGGCATTGCTGGTGCTAATTGTTTGGCTGCATTTTCATCTAAACCGCCATTAATGGCAAGTAATAATGATTTTGCTAAATTTGCCCGTGCGCCAAAGAATTGCATTTGGTGTCCAATTTGCATCGCCGATACACAACAAGCGATACCATAATCATCCCCGTAAATTGGACGCATTACTTCATCATTTTCATACTGGATTGCACTCGTATCGATCGATACTTGCGCACAGAATTCTTTAAATTTGGTTGGTAATTTTTCTGACCAAAGCACTGTTAAATTTGGTTCTGGTGCTGGCCCTAAATTATATAAAGTGTGAAGTACACGATAAGAATTTTTAGTTACTAAAGAACGACCATCTTGTCCAATCCCACCAATAGATTCTGTTACCCAAAGTGGATCACCGGCGAATAATTCATTGTATTCCGGTGTTCTAAGCATCCGAGCCAAACGCAACTTGATCACAAATTGATCCATCAATTCCTGCGCACCGCTTTCGGTTAAGGTACCATTTTCAATATCACGAGAAATATAAATGTCTAGGAATGTTGATACACGACCGATAGACATTGCTGCACCGTTTTGATCTTTAATCGCTGCAAGATAGCCGAAGTATACCCATTGCACTGCTTCTTTGGCATTTTGGGCAGGCTCGCTCATATCAAAACCATATTCTTCACCCATAGTAATCAAATCTTTGAGTGCAGAAATTTGTTTAGCAATTTCATCACGACTGCGTAAAGTTTCCTCTGTCATTGGCACATTGAACTTTTCATTTAAATCTTTTTCTTTTTCCGCGATTAAACGATTGATTCCATAAAGCGCTACACGACGATAATCGCCAATGATACGACCACGACCATAAGCATCCGGCAATCCTGTGATGATGCCTAATTTACGGGCTTTACGCATTTCTGGGGTATAAATGCTAAATACTGCACTATTATGGGTAGTCACATTATTTGTATAGATATCTTTGATATTTTGATCTAATTCATAACCATATTCTTCGCAAGCTTGTTCTGCCATACGAACGCCACCATTTACGATAACACCACGTTTTAATGGAGCATCTGTTTGTAAACCAAAAATAACTTCGTTTTCTTTATCGATATAGCCCGCTTTATGTGATGTCGTAGTAGAAACAACTTTTGTATCCACATCAAGAATACCTTTTTTATTTTCTTCTGCTAATAGATTTTTGCATACATCCCAAACTGCTTTCGTTTTGTCAGTAATCCCCGCTAAAAAGCTATTATCACCTTCATAAGGTTTATAGTTTGTTTGAATAAAATTTCTTACATCTATGAATTGTTGCCAATTACCTTCTTTAAATCCTTGCCAATTTTGCATGAGAACTCCTCCTATTTCATCGATAAAAATATCATTAAGAACGTTTAAAATTTTCCCATAAACAGCGCTATTTTAAGTCCTGCAATATTAGATTATTATGTTCTTGATGTGCCTATTATATTCGAGTTAAACAATATGTGTCAAGGTAATATGAGTAACTTTTAATATCTGGTACTAAATTTATATTGTTACCTCCTTTTTGATTCACTATTTTTGCACTCATTCGTTTTTTGTGAACTAAAAAATCACCTTAAGAAAACGACAAAAAACCGCCTGAGCTTAGATAACTATGCCCAGGCGGTCGGCTTTAAAAAAATACAGTCCCCCGTGGTAAACCACTTGTTCCGCCAGTTCTGTATTATAAATATTTTGTTTTATGAGATTATTATATTCGATGGTGACGGACTCTGTCAATAACATTTATCATGAACGAATAAAAATTTACACCCGAGTTGATTTGTCCTTCTGTTTTGCGTATTGATTGCGGGTTACTCTTCCACCTGTTTTTTTGCAATGATTGCTTTCACTGCCTTTTCAAATTTGGGGCGTGGTATCATAACGAAGCGACCACAACCTTTGCATTTTATACCGAAATCGATGCCCGTACGAGTAATTTCCCAAAGATCGGTCCCACACGGATGTACTTTTTTCATTTTTACGGTGTCTCCAATATCATAGTGAACTCTTTCCACGCTGTTCACCTACCTTTCATTGGTATGAATTTATTATTTGTTATTTTACTTTTAAAGTGTATAATTCTCTATCGCCTTACGCAATCCTGCCTTCACCAAGAAAGGCCTTATGGCATACTATGATGTAGTAACTGTATGAGAGGTGATTTCTGTTATGGCTACGCCAATTTTAAGTGCCATTATTTCTGATGTTAATGCGCTAGTACCTAATCTCGCTTCATTATCTAGTACCTATCGGTTATTGGTTGGCTCTGCTGAAGAAATCGGTCGAACACCAGGCGTGCCAATTGAAGTTTACGAACGAGCAATTATTCGCTTTGACCGTAGCGGAACATTGATCGATATTTTATTAGAATTACTCTGTTGTAAAATCAAATTCTTGGCTCAATTTTTAAGCACAACCTGTGCTCCAATTGACTTCTTTAGTTTGGCCCAAAATCCCATTGAAGAGCATACCATTGAAGAAATTATAGAAATTGAAGTTTTACGTCGTATTTTAAACTGTTATTGCGAAGAAAATTCTTGTTTTTCGCCGCCAGACCCACTGAATCCAGATTGCAGTTTTCCGTGTGCACCACAAAAACCTACTGCTCCTTCAGATAAAACAGACACTGAATAGTTTAGCAACTTCATTTTAATCTTTCTAAAACCATCACTCATGCCTGCATTCTTATCGCAATTTTTTATGATATTTTCTATAAACATAAATAAACTTAGCGTTTATGCCAAAAATAACAAGGACTTATGAAACTCATGCAGAAATAGCTTCAAATATAGTATTAAAAATAAGCTACGTATCTTTTTTCTGTTACATAGACAAATATTGTGAGGTTAAACTAACATGAAACTATCATTACTCCAAATACATATTGTCTTGGGTGATTTTGAAAAAAATAAAGCTTCCGTCCTCGCAGCCACTGAAAAAGCGATGCAAGAGAAACCTGATGTACTTGCATTACCAGAAATGTGGAATGTTGGTTTTTTCCCTAAGCCAATTATTGATTTTGCTGATAAAAACGGGCAAGAAACACGGACATTTTTAAGTACATTAGCGAAAAAGTACAATGTCAATATTGTAGGTGGTTCTATCGCGAACCGCATTGAAGAACAGTTATATAATACCAGCTATACCTTCAATCGACAAGGCGAAGAGATTGCCACCTATCATAAAATTCATCTTTTCTCCCCATCCAAGGAAAACCAGGTGTTTTCTGCTGGGGATACGCTTAGTATCTTTATGCTTGACGGAGTAAAATGTGCAGTGATTATTTGTTATGATGTTCGTTTCTGTGAACTCGTTCGAATGCTTGCTTTAGAAGGCATTGATCTCCTATTCGTCCCAGCCGCCTGGCCACTAGAACGCCTAACGCATTGGCAAATATTAAATCAAGCCCGTGCGATTGAAAATCAATTTTTTGTTGCTGCAATCAATGGTTCTGGATCTTTTAATAACTTTCACCTAGGCGGCAATTCGATGTTAATTGATCCTTGGGGTAATGTTCTGAAACAAGCGGGCGAAAATGAAGCGATTGTAACAGCAACCTTAAATTTAGATGTACTAACAGATATTCGTAGCACGATTAACGTGTTTAATGATAGAAAAGTTATCTTATATAAGCACTAATATTTCCGGGAAATATTAGTGCTTATAATTCTCTTTTTTCGTTTCCTTCGCTACCTTAATAAACTAACGTTTAAAAATAAAAACAGGCACAGGAAAATTTGTAATGATTTTTTCTGTGCCTGTTTTTGCTTTGCAGCACCAATATAATATCAATAAGCGGATGACTAAGGTAATTGTAATGTAGCGCTTATTCCCTTTTCGATTGTCCTATGTTGTAAAATAAGTTTGACATTATGATATGTTTATTTTACAATGACAATGTAAATAAGTATTGAAGGGAGATATGAAGTGGCTAAATCAACAATGCAACTAAGCATCTCCAATCGTTTGCATGTTTTTCGAGCAGAACACAAAATAACCCAAGATCAACTTGCAAAAGAAATAGGAGTAACGCGGGCAACTATTATTGCAATCGAAGGGGGGGGATATAATCCATCTCTAGAACTTGCTTTTCGTCTTGCACGTTATTTTAAAACAGATATTAATACCATTTTTTCAGCTGAGGAGGAAAAGAAATGAAAATTTTCGATTCAATTTTATTAAAAGTTTTCCTATATGGTTTACCGATTATTCTTATTTTGGCTATTTTCTCGTATTCATGTGATTTTAGAAGCATCAATTCTGCTAGTACCTACATAAAACTGCTATATAATTTTGCCGGCATTATGTTCGCGTCATGGATGCTACTTTCGATTTATTTAGGTGTTCGTCTAATATTTTCTGGAACATTCAGAGAAAAAGTATTGACTAAACTCGCTTTTATAAAAGAACAGGATGAACGTGAAGTAACGTTAACCGGAAAGGCTGCAAAAACAACAATGTTGACTACTATAGCCATATTGATTTTTCTTTTTTGTCTTTCTTGTTTTCAGATTTCTGTTTATAGGCTCCCCCCAGAACAAGCTATTGATGGGAAAAGCAAAGTCATTTCATTAGATTTAAAATTTGAGTGGCTAGAGAGGGTACCCGAAGATGCCTCAAAAGAATACATACAAAAGCAAAATATTTTAGCCTATACAGGCCTCCCTATTTCTAGTTCAGCAATAATTCTTGGATTAATAATATGGCAGATTATCGCTTATAACTATTCGATGCGGCGTTTAATGAAATAAATAATAAAATAGTGTCGACAGGCACTTTAAAGAAGAAACATCAAAACAGGGATAGCATTGCCCACTTTTTTTGAATTTGTGATACAGTAGCTTGTACATGATATTTTTATAGATGCACCCGAAAATCCGGATTTGTTCATTAGATGCTAAATAGTATAATGGAAAATGTAAAACTATGACCATCCAATCTTTGAAGCTAGTAAACAACAGATAGATATGGTTTATCTAAAAAAAGTTTTTAAAATTATAAAACAATTCTAACAGTAATTATTGTATTTTGGACTTTTGAAATTAGGAGGTAAAACCCATGAAAAAGTATTTATTGTTAAGCTTTGCTATAGCTATGATGATATATTCCGGCATAGGGGTTATTTATGCGAAGGAAAATCCCTATGAAAATCTGGAAGTAAATAGAGTTTATCTAAATGACGACTTTATAAATTATTATGTTTTGCATAAACAAAATAATCAGGATACAAATAGCAAAGGACTGATTATTTATCTTACTGGTAGCGGGATGGATTGTGCACTTGGTTTACAGCAAGAGGGAGTTTGGCAGAATGAGGAACTTTTTATAAAATCATTAAATAAATATTTATCGCCTAATTTTGATATTCTTGTTCCGGAAAAAATGAATATTAAACTGGGCAATGACCAAAGTGATGATCCAAAAGTTTTTGAGCATTATACACTCGAAGAACGAGTTTCATCAGCGGTATTAGTGATTGATACTTTTCTGGAAAAGCATCAATATAATAATGTTTATTTAATGGGAGTATCCGAGGGAGGGCAGATTTTACCAATGGTCTATAATAATCTGAGGACAAAAAATAAAATTGCTAAATTGGTTGTATTAGGGAGCGGTGGATTATCACAGTACGAAGAGTTTAAAATCTTGCAAAAATCTACTCTACCTATGCCGCAACCGTATCGGGAACTATTAATGGAAGCTGACAATGTCATGGAAGCAATACGTTCTAATCAGGACGTGCATGATAAATGGTATGCTGGTTACCCCTATAAACATTGGGCTGGATTTTTCCCATATCACCCACTGGATGATTTCGTAAAAATCAATGTTCCGATATTTTTAATGCAAGGCACGAAAGATACAAGTGCGCCAATTGAAAGTTCTCGGGCTTTTGCAGCAGAATTCAAGAGATTGGGGAAGAATAATCTAACTTATGTTGAAAATAAAAATGAGGATCACCGGTTTAACGGTAATTTCAAAGCAATCCTAAAAAAAATAGAATATTGGTTATTGAATGGAACTGTAGAATAAAGTATTCATAGTTGTTTTAAATCCGGCTTTCGTTCAGTAGACACTAATTTATACCTTTCCTCGGTCTTTTCGACGTCTGGGGATTATTTTTTTTAGAAAAAACTGCCGTACTAATTTCTTAGTGCGACAGTCTAATTTCTATTTTTCATCAATATGTCTAGAAAAATCAGCCTCGGCTTTATGGCTTGATGGTTCGGCATGAATCACGACATCACACATACCAAGGGCTACTTTAATTTTATGCTCCAATTGATCACAGATATCATGCACCTTATCGAGATGCATATCTTTATCTAAAATTATATGCACATCAAGCAAGCGATACGCGCCAGAACGCCGTGTTCTAAGTTTATGAAAATCAATAACGGCTTTATGCTCATTAAAAATGTCTTCAATGATCTTTTCATCTTCGATTGGCAAACTGATATCCGTCAGTTCTTTAGCACTTGCCACTGTCATTTCATAACCAGCTTTAAAGATAATTCCGGCAACTAAAATCGCACTTACTGGATCTAGCCATAACCAGCCCGTTAATTTGATCGCAACTAAGCCAGCTAATACACCAACAGAGGTCCATATATCCGCTCTTAAATGTAAACCATCGGCCTCTAGTGCTTGCGAATGCGTTTGTTTGGCAACTTTCATCAATCTACCCGATACAAAATAATTGATAATGATAGAAATGATCATTATCACAATCCCGTATTCTAAGTATTCTGGTTCACTTAAATTACTTAATTTATGCACCGATTCATATACAATCCAAACCGCTGCAAAAACGATTAATAGTGCCTCCACGGCGCTTGATAAATTTTCAAACTTACCATGTCCGTATTCATGCTTTTCATCTGGTGGTTCAACCGCAGTCTTTACTGCGTAAAAAGCAATCACTGCCGCTAATAAATCAACTGTCGAGTGTACCGCTTCTGATACCAAGCTAACAGCTCCAGTATATAGCCCAACAATTAATTTTAAGATAACCAATAAGGTATTAGATATAATCGATAACCAAGCTGTACGCTGTTTCAAGGCATTATTCTTTTGTTCTTCACTCATAAAATCGCCTCCACTATCTACTTCAAAGGCATTGTAGTTATCACAACTAGGGATTTCTTTCATCATTGATTACTCCTTCTATATATAATGAACCTATAGATTCTAAAGTACATCTTTTGCTATAAATTTTTATTATAGAACAAAAAAATGCCCGCAGAACCATCAAGATGGTCCCACAGGCATTACTCTGCTGCTTTACGCCCGGCTACCTAGTAAACTAAGCGCCTGCTCCTTGCAAATATATTACCATATGCAAGGAAAGATTGTAAATACTTTTTGCCAGAGATATAAATTTTATTTATAATTGATAACGATAGTCATTTTAGCCAATTTTCACTGCACTAATTACATTGTAGCCTTTTTCAGCTAATTTTGCCTTCACCGCTTCTACATCATCAATTTGCGCACGCACAACAAGGTCATATTTACCAGCTTCACTTGATTTTTTAGCACTTACTAAACTCATAATGTTGATCCCCATATCAGTAAATACAGTTGTCACGCCATGAATAACACCAATCGTATCATCCCCACTGATCGTGATACGTGTAGATGGCTCATTAAGAATCATAATATCAACAAAAGCTTTAAAAACATCTGTTTCAGTGATAATCCCTACTAGTGTATTTGTACTACTAATAACTGGCATCCCACCGATTTTTTGTTTGTACATAATAAGAGCCGCTTCTTCAATTGTTGCATCCGCACTAATTGTAATTACTTTTCTCGTCATGATTTCTTTAACTGTCATTTTCGCTAATAAGGAGTTTACTTCATATTTTGATAAAGTGGTTGCCGGTGATGGGGTAACTTTCATCAAATCACGATCACTAAAAAAACCAACAACCTGCCCTTGATCTACCACTGGAAGACGACGAAAACCGTGTTCTTTCATTATAAGAGCTGCTTCATCAACTTTATCATTCGGGGCAACCACTATTGGATTTTTTGTCATTCTATTAGCTACGAACATAATAGAACACTCCTCTCAACTTGCATCATTATATTTTAATTATATACCTTACTATTAAAAACTTTCAATAAAAAAAACAAATCAGCCACCAAGGTATGCTTTACGGACTTCTTCACTGGCTGCAAGTTTTTTTGCATCACCAGATAGAGTAATTCTACCTGTTTCAAGAACATAGGCTTTATGCGCGATGGACAAGGCCATGTTCGCATTTTGCTCTACTAATAAAACGGTAGTGCCTGTTTGATTGATTTCTTTTACAATAGAGAATATTTCTTTTACAAGTAATGGTGCAAGCCCCATCGATGGTTCGTCAAGTAGCAATAAACGCGGACGACTCATGAGTGCACGCCCCATCGCTAACATTTGTTGTTCCCCACCACTTAGTGTACCCGCGAGTTGAACTTTACGCTCTAGCAGACGTGGAAAGCGTTCAAAGACAGAATTCAAATCTTCTTTAATGCCAGCTTTATCTTTTCTAATATAAGCACCGAGTTCAAGGTTTTCCAATACCGTCATGTTCGCAAATACGCGACGTCCTTCAGGAACTTGAGAAATTCCTTGTTTGACAATTGCTTGGGCAGGAATACCCGCAATGTTTTGTCCTTCAAAGTCAATCTTACCCGATTTCGGTTTTAATAGACCAGAAATCGTACGAAGCGTTGTACTTTTACCAGCACCATTCGCACCAATTAACGTTACGATCTCGCCCTCCGTTACATTGATACTAATATCTTTTATGGCATGAATTGCCCCATAATATACATTGATATTTTCAATATTAAGCATTATTCCACCTCTTCCCCAAGATAAGCTTTGATAACTTGTGGATTGTTCTTAATCTCGTTTGGCGTACCATGAGCAATAATGCTACCATATTCCAATACATAGATTCTTTCGCAGATTCCCATTACCAAGTTCATATCATGTTCGATTAATAGAATGGTCAAACCAAACTCTTTACGAATCCAGCTAATCATTTCCATCAATGCTTGTGTTTCTTGCGGATTCATCCCTGCTGCTGGCTCATCTAATAGCAACAGTTTTGGTTTTGCAGCAAGTGCACGTGCAATTTCTAAGCGGCGCTGTTCACCATATGGTAAATTTTTGGCAATTTCATCTTTTTTATGTTCTAATTTGAAAATCTTCAAGAAATCAATTGCTTTTTGTTCAATCTCATCTTCTTCTCTGAAATAACGGCCAACGCGAAGAACTGCTTCGACTAAACCATATTCGACGTGAGAATGATATGCGATTTTTACATTATCAAGCACGCTAAGCTCAGAAAATAAGCGAATATTTTGGAATGTACGGGCGATCCCGCCTTGCGTAATTTGGAATGGTTTCAGGCCAACTACGCTTTTGCCATCAAACTCAATCGCACCAGTTGTTGGTTGATAAACACCAGTTAAAAGGTTAAATGCTGTTGTTTTTCCGGCACCATTTGGACCAATCAGCCCAATCAGTTCACCTTTGTCAATATGGATATCGAAATTTGAAACTGCTTTTAACCCACCAAATACTTTAGAGACTTTTTCGGCTTTAAGTAAATTCATTACTTGCTACCTCCCTTGAAACGTTTAAAAATGCTAAGACTAGTTAATTCCACATTACCAAATAAACCTTGTGGACGATAAAGCATTAACAAAATTAACACGATTGAATAAACAATCATCCGCCATTCAGGCCAACTTGCAAGTGCAGCGGAAACGAAGGTTAAGATAACTGCACCAGCAATAGAGCCCGTGATAGAGCCAAGCCCCCCCATAACAACCATTGTTAAATAATTGAAAGACATCATAAATGTGAACGATGCTGGATGCGCAATATAGAAGTAATGGGCAAATAAGGCCCCAGCGACACCAGCAAATGCTGCACCAATTGTAAATGCAATCACTTTATATCTTGTCGTATCAATCCCCATGGCTTCCGCAGCAATTTCATTTTCGCGAATAGAAATACATGCCCGGCCATGCGAGGAATTCACTAAATTTTTGATAAAGAATAACGTAAATAAGCAGACAAAGAATGCCCACGTAAAGTTTGTATATCGAGGAATCCCCATGAAGCCAGAAGCACCACCGACATAAGGAATATTAAGAATAACAATACGAATGATTTCACCAAGTCCTAGGGTTGCAATTGCTAAATAGTCACCATTTAGCCGCAACGTTGGCAACCCAATTAAGAAACCAAGTAATCCCGATCCCAAAGCACCAACAATAATTGCTAAGAGAAACGGCAAGTGAAATTTCACCGTAATAATGGCACTGACATATGCACCAACGGCCATGAATCCGGCATGCCCAAGCGAAAATTGCCCTGTATAGCCGTTAATCAAGTTAAGGCTGACCGACATAATAATATTAATCGCAATCAAAATTAAGTTTAGTTCCCAGAAGGAACCGATTATATCCATTTGTAAAAGTGCTTCAATAATCGCATATAAGACTACGCAAGCACCAGCTATTTTTAAGTCTTTCTTCGTTATCGCTCTCATATTTACCACCTACACTTTCTCGCGTACGTTTTTGCCAAATAACCCTGAAGGTTTGAACAATAGGATAATAATTAAAATGGCAAACGCCGCTGCATCACGGAATGTAGAGGAAATGAATCCACTTACTAATGCTTCAATAACACCAAGGATAACACCACCGGCCATTGCACCAGGAATAATACCAATCCCACCAAGTACTGCTGCAACGAAGGCTTTTAGTCCCGGCATGATCCCCATAAGTGGATCGATAGAATTATAATAGATACCAACAAGTACACCAGCCGCAGCGGCAAGCGCTGAACCGATACCAAACGTAGCTGAAATAATGCGGTCAACGTCTATCCCCATCAATTGCGCTGCATCCGTATCAAAAGAAACTGCACGCATTGCTTTACCAATGATTGTTTTTTGTACTACATAAGTTAAGATAACCATTAAAATAACTGAAACGACTAAAATAATGATTTGCTGACTATTTACTACAAATGGTCCCATATGATACGTTACCGATTCCAATACGTTAGGAAACGTTCTCGGTTGTGGAGTAAAAAGTAACATTCCACCATATTCTAATAACAATGAAATACCAATTGCCGTAATCAATACCGCAATTTTCGGCGCATGACGAAGTGGACGATATGCCATTCGTTCAATCAGCATCCCAATCAAACCAGCCACAACCATTGATACTATAAGTGCTGGCACAAATGGTAAACCAAGGTTTGCTGTTGCAAAGAAACCAGCATATGCGCCAATCATATAAATGTCGCCATGGGCAAAGTTAATTAATTTGATAATCCCGTAAACCATAGTATAACCTAATGCGATCAAGGCATAAATACTACCCAATGAAATACCATTAATTAACTGTTGAATTAATTGTTCCAAAAATTCCATTTTTTCTCCTCCATTCATATAAATAACTGACGTTTTGGCTAGTAACCCTTAAACTGAGGTTTCCGTTATTTGTCATGCTACATGGTAAAAACCACGAAAAGACCTTTAGCCATTACGATTGGCTAAAGGTCTTCATTTACCTCTAATTTCGCCATACCTAGCAGTATGCTCCACCCTGAGCAACAAACATCCTCATACTTACAGTTTAAACGTCTACGACTAAAACCATTACTATCATCATTATAATATTGTAACTTTGTACTGTCAATCATTCATTTTACATATTTGCTTGATTAACGGTGATTTTAGCGTTTATATATAAAATATACCGCATTTTGTATACAATAGTTTTCCTCAATGTCCATCACAAAAAAACACACTATGGATATATACTATATTATTAGTATCATCATAGTGTGTTTCTTGATAAATAACGATTCGCTTTATGGATTTACTTTTTCTTTAAAAGTTTGTTTACCATCTTTCATTTCAATAACAACGGCACTCTTAACCGCATCATGTGTTTGATTTAAGGTAATTACTCCTGAAACAGCTTGATAGTCTTTTGTTTTTGCAAGTTCATCTTTGATTTTCACAGTGTCTTCACTGCCAGCACGTTTGATTGCTTCAATGATCATCATAGTAGCATCATACGAAAGCGCTGCGAAGGCATCTGGAGTTTCGCCATATTCTGCTTTATAAGAATCGACAAAGGTTTTAATTGCGGGGCTATTATCGTCCGGGGAATAATGATTTGCGAAGAATGTATTATTTAATGCTTCGGCACCAGCGATTTCAGGAAGTTTCGCACTATCCCAACCATCGCCACCTAATATTGCCGCTTTAATACCAATTTCGCGGCCTTGTTTTACGATCATACCAACTTCTTGGTAGTAGCCCGGTACAAATACGATGTCAGGATTTGTTGCTTTAATCTTTGTTAATGTTGATTTAAAATCAGTATCTTTTGCTAAATATGCTTCTTCAGCGACAATAGTTCCACCATTTTTGATAAACGTTTCTTTAAAGAATTGCCCTAATCCTTTTGCATAGTCACTGGAATTATCGATATACAACGCTGCCGTTTTACCTTTTAGCGTTTTCGTTGCAAAATTAGCCATTACAGAGCCTTGGAAAGGATCAATAAACGCTGCTCTAAATAAATAATCGCGAGTTTTTCCAGTAGCTGGATCGACTGTTACTTTTGGATTAGATGCTGTTGGACTAATCGCAAGAACTTTACCGTCCATATTTACTTGTGCGCCAGCAATAACACTAGAAGACGCGATTGGTGCAATAACACCTAGTACTTTATCTTGTGAAATTAATTTTTGCATTGCATTGGCTGCTTCTGCAGCTTCTGATTTATTATCTGCTACGACTAAATTTATTTTTTTGCCAAGTACGCCACCCTTTGCATTTACTTCTTTAATTGCAAGCTTTGCCCCATTGGTCGCTGATTGACCAAAGGTAGCATTTGTACCTGTCATTTCTAAATTTGCCCCAAGTTTAATTGTGTCAGAGCTAGAACCGCCACCACAACCAGTAACGGCTAGTGCAAGCATGCCCATCGCTGTAACTGCACATAACATTTGTTTACTTTTTTTGAAAAACATAATGATCCCCCTCAACTATTAATACTCGCCAGAAAGTAATGTTACACTATCTCTGCCCGTAACCTTACTTCTCATTCATACTTAATCAAAATAAAATTATCCACTATAGATAATTTAGTTTAAATCCTAACTTAATTAAGCACCAATAGGTTTAATTTTAAAAGTACTTCCCAATATTGTCAATACCACAATATTAGGACAAAATCATTTTTTGTCCTTCCAATAAAGACAAGGAGCTATTCACAAAATATTTTCGTGCTAGCTCCTCGTTTTTGTTTCACTCTCGGGAACCATTGTATTGGCTAACAAAACAACAGTTTAATCGCATTTTTCTAAAAATCAAGGATTGATTTTTTCTTTGAATACTTGTTTACCATCTTTCATTTCAATAACAACCGCAGATTTAATTGGGTTATGGCTATCATCTAAGGAAATAATCCCTGTGCTAACCTGGAAGTTTTTTGTTTCTTCTAATGCTTTACGGATTTTTTCTGGATCATCAGAGCCAGCACGTTTGATTGCATCAGCAACCATCAAGCCAGCATCGTAACCAAGTGCGGCAAGAGAACTAGGTTCTTGATTATATTCTGCTTTATAAGCATCTACGAAACTTTTTACATTCGGATCCGAATCTTGTGCTGAATAGTGATTGCTAAAGAAATTGCCTTCCACAGCATCTGTACCAGCTACTTCTACCATTTTAGGATCATCCCAACCATCAGTACCTAGGAATTTTGCTGTAATACCTAGTTCGCGTGCTTGTTTTAGAATTTTACCTACTTCTTCATAGTATGCAGGTAAGAACACAATATCTGGATTTAATGCTTTAATTTTTGTAAGTGTTGCTTTAAAGTCTTGGTCTTTTTGCAAAAAAGCTTCTTGTCCGAGAACTTTACCGCCAGCTGCTTCAAATTGCTTTATAAATACTTCTGCTAACCCTTTTGACTCGTCTGAACTGTTATCGGAATAAACTACCACAGTTTTTGCATTTAAAGAGTTTGTAGCAAAGTTTGCCATTATGCTACCTTGGAATGTGTCAATAAAGCACGATCTAAAAATATAGCTATTTACTTTGCCGTCGTCGCCAACGGTGATTTTAGGGTTTGTTCCTGTTGGTGTAATCAACGGAACTTTATTAGACTCTGCAATTGGAATAGCTGCAAGTACATTCGAGCTAGAAACTGCTCCAATCACAACTTTAACTTTATCATTTGTAATCAGTTTCGTTGTTGCATTTGCCGATTCTGATGGCTCTGATTTGTTGTCAGCAATGATAAATTTAATTTTCTTACCATTGATTCCACCAGCGTCATTAATCTGCTTAAACGCCAATTTAAGGCCATTTGTAGTTTGCGTACCAAAATTGGCAATAACACCAGTCATCTCAAAGTTTCCACCAACAAGAATTTCCTTACTATCAGCTTGTGTTGCTGCACCACCACAACCGGCTAGTAAGCTAGTGCCCATTGCCAGCCCTACCAAAAGGCTGGCAATTTTCGTCAATTTATTTTTCATGTTTACGCCCCCCTTAAATTTTGTTAACTCGAAACTGGGAATACTATATAAAAAAGCAGGAACAAGGCCTCTGGCTGCCTCGCCCCTGCTAATCAACATTGATTTTAATTGCAAGTATTCTTTTAATTTATTCCTTGGTAGGATTAATCTTTTGTTTAAAGATTTTTTGACCGTCTTTCATTTCCAAAACAACGGCTGATTTAATTGGATCATGATTTTTATCAATTGTGATAACACCAGTACCCACTTGCAAATCTTTCGTTTCTTCTAATGCCTTACGAATTTTCTCTGGATCATCAGACCCAGCGCGTTTGATTGCATCAATTAGCATCATACCCGCATCATACCCTAGCGCTGCAAATACACTTGGTTCTTGTTTATACTCAGCTTTATAAGCTTCAATGAATTTTTTAACATTTTCATCACTATCTTGGATAGAATAGTGAGAACTAAAGAATGTATTATTCAATGGTGCAGCCCCAGCGATTTCAGCAAGTTTAGCATCATCCCAACCATCAGTTCCAAGTAAAGGAGCAGTAATGCCTAATTCACGTGCTTGTTTTACAATTTTCCCAACTTCTTCATAGTAAGCTGGGATAAATATAACATCAGGATTTTCCGCTTTAATCTTTGTAAGTGTTGATTTGAAGTCTTGATCCTTTTGCAAGAAAGCTTCTTGCAAAAGCACTTTACCACCAGCAGCTTCAAATTGTTTTGTAAATACTTCTGCTAAACTCTTGGAATAGTCAGAACTGGAGTCTACGTAAATTGCTGCGGTCTTCGCATTTAATGTTTTTGCCGCAAATCCTGCCATCACTTCACCTTGTAATGGATCAATGAAACAACTACGGAAGATAAATGGTTTTACTTTACCATCTTCACCAACCGTAATTTTAGGATTTGTACCTGTTGGTGCAATGACTGGAATTTTGTTATCTGTTGCAATTTGCGTTGTTGCTAACATATTCGAAGTCGTTGCTGGACCAAGAACAACTTTAACTTTATCGTTGGAAATTAGTTTTGTTGTTGCATTGGCTGCTTCAGATGCTTCTGATTTGTTATCAGCGACAATCAAATTGATTTTCTTGCCATTTACTCCACCAGCATCATTGGCTTGTTTGATTGCTAATTTGATACCGTTTAACGCTTGGCTACCATAATTCGCAACGCCGCCTGTTAACTCAAAGTTTGCACCAATTTTAATTTCGTTGCTATTTGCCGCGTCATTACCACCGCAACCAGCAAACAATACGCCCATCATTGTCATCCCTACGGCCAGGCTGGTCATAGACATCACTTTCTTCTTTAAATTCATTTTGTACCCCCCTAGAAAAATATCCCCCAGTATATGAACTACACATCCTCGCTCATATGCCATAAGAGTATTATAGTTTACATCTGTTACATCGTCAATATATTTTTAAGTCACTTTGTACACTCAACGCACACACTTGTACTTTTAGTGTTGATACCTCAGGCTTAACCAAAATGTCGGATTCTACAGTAATCCATTCCGCAAAATCCGACATCTTAAAACAACTTAATTTTTATTATATGTTCTATACATATTGATTTTTTCAGTATTAGAGTCCATCAACCAAATACCGCATGGGCAAACACCCGAACAAATGCCGCAGCCAATACATTTTTCCGCACTAGATTCATATTGGAATGTTCCATCTGGCAAATCAACTCTTGTGATTGCTTTTTCAGGACAAGATTTCAAGCACATTTGGCAATCACGACAAGTCCCACAACTAATACAACGATTATAATCTTCATTAGCCGCAGGTAGTTCACAGCTATGACATTTTGTAAAATAATCTTTGCCTAATTGATTTGATGGCACCAAATTTTTTTCTGTTTTTGGCTCATAAGCAAGCCCTCTTACATAAAGATCTGCCGCATGAGCCGCTTTAGAGCCCGCCCCAATTGCATCAACAAGGCGACCTGGTTTAATCACATCGCCTGCAGCAAATACACCGTCCATAATGCTTTTATCGGCTTTTGGTACCAACCAAGCCCGGAATTTTTCTAAGCCTTCTGGTAAATATTCAAGTTCTGGAACTTCACCCACTGTAATGATTACCATATCGCCAGGGATGAGTGTACCGTCATTCGTAATAATCCCTTCATCCGTTACTTCTTTGGTCATTACTGGCCAGATAAGTTTACCACCGAGAGCTTCTACGTGGGCGATTTCTTTGGCAAAAGCCGCTGGTTTTTGTACATCAATACACGTAACCTTCTCAGCGCCCATTTGATACGCACCCAAGGCAGCGTCCATCCCAGAATTACCACACCCGATAACAATAACATTTTTACCGACTGCTGGATGTTCCCCCTTGTTCACCGCTTTTAAGAAATGTAACCCCTTAACAATTCTTTCTTTTCCTGGCCATGGGAATACAGTTGGATTATGTCCACCGGTAGCCACGATAACTGCATCATGCCCAGCTTTTATTTCAGCAAACCTTTCGGCAGTTATTTTATAGTTATTAACAAATTTAATGCCCATATCAGTAATGCGTTTTAATTCTTTTTGTAATATTTCTTGTGGTAGACGAGAACGAGGAATAACTTGTTCTAATTTCCCACCCATTTTTACATCTTCTTCATAGACAATAACATCATGACCTTTTTTCGCTAATTGCCAAGCTGCATTTAGCCCTGCGACCCCACCACCAAGAACCGCGATTGTTTTGCCAGTTTTCACCTTTGGTGCTTCTACAATCGTATCTACCGAGTAAAGTCCAAGTTGACCAATCTGTACAGCCTCATCAAGTGTTCCACGCGTACAGCCTTCCATGCAAAGGTTAGGGCAAACGCTACCGCAAACAGATCCTGGGAATGGAGTATATTCCAAAACTAATTTATACGCTTCTTCTACTTTGCCTTCACGAAGTAAATTATACCGTTGTTGCGTTGGCACATTTGCCGGACAATTAAACTCACATGGAGATGCATATTTTGCATTTTCCCAAGCTGGCACACGTTGACGGTAAGTCCCTGTCATAACCAGACTATTTACCGCAAAGTCATCCATACAAACATCGCTGAAGATACCGCCTTCAACCCATTCTTTTGTACGGAAGTCTTTAATATTGGCCACATCTCTTGGTATGCGTTCTTCAAACGTCAATGGTCTTAACTTATGCCATTCACTCCAATTGGTAAGTTCAACGCGAAGTTCTGGTCTATCTATGGAACTTAAGAACTCATCCATTTTACCATCTAAATATTCAATATCGCTAGCTTCAAGTTCAGTTACTGTGAGTTCCTCTTGAGAAATACCTTTTGCCTTCCCCCTAAAGTAAAGAACACCACCAACCATACCAACACAAGCACGATCACCAAGTACCGACTCAAATGCTTCACTATCATAGCCGCAGACAATCGCCTTACCGCCACCCATGAACTCAAAGGAAAAACTGCCGACATTCTTGAGTATCCACATTTCTGGCGGATCATAAAGTGGGTCATGTTTCATTAGGGAACCTGAGCGCGTACCAGCACGCCCGCCGATATAAATACTACCAGCCGCCGCACAATGGCCCGCTGTATCCCCAGCATCACCCTTGATGACGATTTTCCCACCCGCATTGAGCCAACCTACGTCAGCGGAAGCAGAACCATCTACGATAATTTCTGTATTTTCAAGACACATAGAACCAACGCGTTGACCAGCATTGGTTACATGGAATTTTAACGTTTTACCTTCAGGGTGCCATAGTGGTCCACCAATATCATGTTGGCCGGAAGCCGCTATATCAAATTCTGTCTCACCATTTGCCACAGCCTCACTAATGGCCATAAGCAAATCTTGCGTTGACATACGATTATGTCCTTCTAATGTATTAATTTTAAACACGTAGCTTCCCTCCTAACATACATATTGTATTCCAAGTTTATCAGCAATCGCTTTATCAGTTGTTACCAATGCATCAGAACGACCTACTGGAAGTGAACTGTTACCGATTGGCGCCATTAACTTACGCATTTCGCTATCCAATGCTAAGATATAGTCAACAATATTTTGTGCACCTTTATCAACGTCCAGACGTTTTACCAGACGAGGATCTTGTGTACAGATACCGGTTGGACATTTGCCTGTAGAGCAAGCATTACAACGACCATTTTCGTTGCCAATGCAACCAAGTAGTTGGATGAGGATTTTACCCACGAACACGCCGTTTGCCCCTAAACAAATCATTTTAAAGGCATCTGCTGCTGCATTTCCAGTTAAGCCCATGCCCCCACCTGCCCAAAGAGGGATTTGACCTTGTAAACCTTGTTTCACCGCTGCTAAATAACATTCGCGTAGTTTTGATACAATTGGGTGTCCAGTATGATCTAACGAAACTTCATTGGCCGCCCCTGTACCGCCTTGGATACCATCAATAAAGAAGCCACCACAAATTTTATACGGATCACGAAGTAAATTGTTATATACGGATACGGAAGTCGCCGAAGCTGCACATTTAATTGCAACTGGAACTCTAAAGCCGAAGGCTGCATTTAAGGATAAATGCATTTTCTGTACAGATTCCTCAATCGAATACAAGCCTTGATGATTTGGTGGTGAACTTAGAGTCGCCTTCGGTACACCACGAATCGCTTGCACATGTTCCGCAACTTTTGCGGCTGGCAAGAGTCCACCATCACCAGGTTTCGCCCCTTGACCAATTTTAATCAATATACCAGCAGGATCGACCTTCATCCGTGGCATTGCTTTGATAATTCTATTCCAACCAAAATGACCGGATGCAATTTGTAAAATCATATATTTCAATTTTTCTGATTCTAGTAATTTTACCGGCATTCCGCCTTCACCAGAACACATACGAATTGGTAAATTATGTTTTTCATTTAAATAAGCAGTTGCTAGAGAAACGGCTTCCCATGCTCTTGTTGATAATGCACCAATAGACATATCACTAAAAATAAGTGGATAAATCCAATTAACTGGTGGTGTTTTACCCGTTAAGGTTAATTGCCCATTTTCTGATATCAATGGTAACTCCCCCGGAAGGAGTACTCTCCCAAACGGTGCCCGAATATCAAAAGTATGACGCTCTGAATCAAGTGCCGGGTCAGTCATCTGCGATATACGCCCAACGATAATGCTATCAAGCGTACGTTGTGCATTTAAATTCGTCCGCCCACCACGTTTTATTGGACCATGATCACGTGCCAATAAATTGAAGCGATTGTCAATGTTACGCACTGCTTTAATCGCATGATTCGGACAGACTTTTTCACACATGCCACAACCAACGCAAGCATTTGCAATACTCGCTACTTGTTTAATTACGGGAATCGCTTTATGTTCTTTTACTGGTTCTGGCTGATGCGCATTAGAAACGGTAACAGAACGATGCGATATACACGCTTCGATTGCATTTTTCGTACAAGTCGCTACGCAACTGCCACACATTGTACAGCGTTCTGCGCAATATTCTATTTTCCACTTAAGATCATTGACACTAACATCTTGCGTTCTTACTGTTTCCATCTTTGCACCTCCAAATCATTATTGATTACGACAACTTCCCGTTCATTTGGATAGATATCTTTGGACATATCACGATTCGGTAAAATAGCATTTAAACCACATACTTCAGATGAAATTGCGATTGTCGTATCATCACCACCAACAACAACAGGGCGAAGTTTTTTAGAATCACAACAAGTGATCATCTCCCCGCTTGGCAGTACAGCAATAATCGTGTTTGGGCCATTGATTTCTAGATGACCTAATGATTGACGAATAACACTAAGGACTTTCTTATCTTCCCGCTGTTCAGCTTCAGCAAAAGGAAGTGGCGTGATAACATGCTTATAATATTGAATTGGCCATTTCAATTGGCGTAGCACGTAATGAAGTGTATAAATAAAGTTTTGAGAATCTGACTCAAAACCAGTATAGCCGCGATGGAGTGACTTTTGATACTCCATATTTTTCGTATAGAACGTATTCTCACCGTTTGCACATAAAGTATAGCCTTGGATAAAAAACGGGTGAGCTGCATAACGCACGATATCATAGTTTGTGTTTTGACGGCATTGCGTTACGATGCTTTTTGCAACGAGCATACCGCTGTCATCCCAAAGTCTGAAATAAGTTGCAATATCGCGAGGATCGCCAATCTCTTTTAACGTTAAAACATCAGGCCAAAAGGAATATACGTAGCCTTCATTTGTTTCTTCTAATATTTTACGAAGCGCAAGACGAGTATCTAACATCAATTCTTCTCGTTCTTCTTGGGTTTTGTCATTATATTGTTCAGGATAATCATAATTACGGAAAATATAGTAAGGCATTGCTTTGATATCCAGACCTTGCTGTTTATTGGGTTTTGGAATCCATTCAGCCAATTGAACAAAGTTATGACTGTCCATATAATCTTCTACTAATTGCGCACCACGTTGCGTACACGCTAAGGATAGTAACGGCTTATCTTTATACTCAGTAAAAACTCCATACAAATCTTGCATAACCATAGCGAAGCCTGAATTATCATGTCCTTCTTGTTGTGGTAGCATTAAATGCAAAGCTTTTGATGGGTGAACTGGTACTTTACTTTTGATTGATCCAATTCTGCACATACTTTTTCCCTCTCCTCCATATCAAATACACAAATGAAAAATCAACTTAGGTAAATACTCTTAGATAATGATACTTACCTAAATAATGATTGTTACAATGATCTCTTTTCTATCCATTAATCAACTTTATTTAACGAATAAAAAAACCTTGCTACAGCTCCCCTTATTAAGATTCACTGTCGCATGGCTAATTTATAAACCACATTAATATAAAGATCAATAAATAAACGCCATTATTTATTATTGAATTCAAACTAAATATGACGATATCACAATATCTATCGTCACATTTCTTCTTAATTGTTCTATCGGTTGCTGTTTTTTCCATTTTGTAGAGACATTTGTTTTTTTACAATACGCTAAACCTGTAACGTATATTAATTATAAAAACGAATACTAATACTGTCAATACATATATTTAAAATCAACCTGCATAATAATCCTTATTTTTAGTACTTTTTTGCAGAAATCGTCGGTTTTAATTGAATATTTATGCAATTAATGTTTTTTTATACGCAATAACATCTATTTCAAATTTGTTAATTAAATCTTCTTAACGATAATCATAACAGGCATAGACCGATACATCTTACTTGGATTCTTAAAAATTTTGTACTGCATTGTTTTGCGGTATACAAGAATACATTATAAATTTTGTTTTTTTCGTTTTTTTCTTATTCGCCTTGTATTTTTTTGTTTTTACTAGTATAAATTCTAAAATTCTTGTAAAAATTACGTTCCTTCCTATTTTCTGTATAAACCAGTAGCACCTTCGGACATAATGATAGTGTTCAAATAAAAGACAGGAGTACACTATGCTAACAAATATTTTTAAGCCACAAAAATTAGAATCAAAACTTTCAATCCATACACCTACGATTATCTTTGATTTTGCTACAAAGATACAAACGATTCTATATGAAGCACAAACCAGTCATCGAGATATCGTGTTTGTCTGTATCGGTACGGATCGTTCTACCGGAGACGCACTTGGTCCATTGACAGGCACAAAATTAAAACTTTTGCAAGTTGCCTCACCGATTTTTGGTACATTAGAAGAACCAGTTCACGCCACCAATTTAGTTGATTATATGAATATTATCAATAGTCAATTCCACAGACCATTTGTTATTGCGATTGATGCTTGCTTAGGTCGCTTAGATAACGTAGGATACTTATCACTTGGCCGTGGTTCCGTAAAGCCTGGCGCTGCTGTCAAAAAAGATTTACCTCCGATTGGAGATGCTTACATAACGGGAATCGTCAATGTCAGCGGTTTCATGGAACACCTCGTATTGCAAAGCACTCGTCTTCATCTAGTGATGAATATGGCTGATACCATTGCTCGGGCGATCGCTTTTGCGTTGAGGCATTCAAAGCTTCCATCCGTAAAAGCTTCTATTTAGACCATATTGAAAAATAATAGGGTATATTACAAGTGTTAGTTTTGTAATATACCCTATTATTTCTATGTTGCCATTCCCTTTTTATCTTTGCTGACAAAAAGTAGAATAGATAACTTTCTCTGCCATGCTTCACTATTTCTAGCTGTTATACCATAGTCGACGTTATGAATATCAACGTAAATTACTTTGTTTCCTTTACTTCTTTTGGTAAAATTCTAGCAGCTTCCATGTTACTATTTCCTTTAAACGACGCGCCTTCAGCAATGCTTAGCACCGCAGCTTTTACATCACCAAATAATTTACCGGCGGATGTAATTTCAAGTTTGCTATTTGCAACAACATTTCCCTTTACTACTCCAGATATCAAAACATTATTGGCTTTTATCGTTGCGGTAATATTCCCTTGATCACCAATCACAACATCACCTGTTGAACTAATTTCACCATCTAAAGTTCCATCAACACGAATATTGCCATCTCCACTGAGCATGCCTTTAAATTGCGTATTTTTCCCGATGATTGTTTCAATATCATTTGTTCCAAAACTACTGCTCTTTTTCTTACTACTAAACATCCCTGTGCACGCGCCCCTCTATATTTATTATTAACTATTATAAATATCGGTCTGGATTAACTGCTTTACCATTCACACGAACTTCATAATGTACATGTGGTCCTGTACTAAAACCAGTACTGCCCATATAAGAAATAACCTGTCCTTTTTTTACTGCAGTTCCTACACTTACAGCGAGCTGCGAATTATGTCCATAAAGCGTGTGGATGCCATTACCATGGTCAATTTCTACTAGATTGCCATACCCACCAGAATTCCAACCACTTTCAACGACAACACCATCCGCAGTTGCCACAATTGGAGTTCCGATATCTGCTGCAATATCAATTCCTGGATGAAAGTCACTACCACCCCAGCGTAAGCCATAGCGCGAACTAACTTCACCATTTGTTGGCCATATGGACGGGGTGACGGCAATTTTCGCTTGTTGGGTTACAAGACTCGCCTTTAAATTTTCTAGGTTTGCTCGACGAATTTTTATATTTTGTTCTAAACTGTTCAATGTTTCATTTAAATTTTCTACATTTGGCTTAATCCCTGGACCACCTTGCCCATCATGAACAGGTTTATCTGTCCCAGCCCCCGTTGTCAATTGACGCAGTTCGCCTTCCAACTCATCTAATTTATTCATATCTTCTTGTAAATTAGCCGCTTTCTTAGCTAATTGCAGAATTTGTGTTTGTTGTATATTATTTACTTGCCGCAATTCGTCTAATTCAGCTTGGTCTTTTTGAATCAAACTTGCATTATATGTAGAATAGCAAAAAGCACCAACAAATAAGATTGCACTTGTACAAATCGTTGCCACACCATATTTGATCGTTCGCATCGGTAACCTAAGACTACGAACATCTCCGCCTTGATGTGGGATAATTTTTAAAGTATATTCTCGTTTATCTGATTTTTGAGCGTTTTTATTCAATCAAAATCCTCCAAACTTTTAAATCATATCAACCTTATTATTTTGCCATAAATATGAAAAATCCTCCTTTTTTAGAAATTTATTTTTTTATTGCCTGCTCAATTGCACTTTTTTCCTCATCCGTTAACAGATATGTAGACTTGCAATCAATAATTGGTTTTGCATAAGTACGAGAATCTTCTCGACCAAAAATACTAGAAAAAACCACGCCATTATTATTATAATCAAGTATGGCCACTGCATAACTTAAATCACTGCCAATCCCTTCAAAGGCACTAAAACGAACAACGCCTATTTTTTGCACTGCTTTTTTCGATAGTGTGTCCATGCGCTTATTTTCAGTTTCTAGTTGATCAACTTTTTTTACGAGTTCTCGCACTTCATCAATATGTGCCATAAGAATTCGTTCAATATTACTACCATCCATACCAGTCATCAATTTTTTATAACGTTTATTCATGTATGATAATTTCATATTGATATTAATAAATACTACCAATGAAAATAATAATAATACCGTCATTACTAAGATTACATAATGTATATTATTGGTAATAAATGTTGCTATAATTGATAAATCTATACCTTGTCCCATTTTTACAAAACTCCTTAACTCTTATCCTTATAAAATATCCCAAATAACGAGTAATACTGCTATGGGAATCGCTGGCAATAAATTTGCCACTCTAATTTTTTTAATCTCAAGCATTGCGAAACTAATTGAAATAATCAGTACTCCGCCAACAGCTGTAAGTTCATTAATCGCTGCCTTTGATAGAAGTTCACCAAAGCAACTCGCCCCAACGGTAATAGTCGCTTGATACATAAAAACCGGTACGGCAGAAAAAGCAACGCCAATTCCCATTGCTGCCGTAAAAATAATGGCAGCGATACCATCAATCATTGACTTCGCATAAAGAGTGCTAGCATCTCCAGTTAACCCTTCTTGGATACTACCAACGATCGCCATTGCTCCAATACAAAAAATAAGTGTTGCAGTTACGAACCCCTTACCGACATCACCGTAGCGTCCGCCTAACTTCTCCGTCAATAAAGCGCCAACGCGATTTAACATAGCATCGATACCCATAACTTCACCTACACAAGCACCTAGCGCTATGCTGACAATGACCACCAATATATTTTCCGTCACCAATGCCATTTTAAAACCAATCACCATTACCGCTAAACCTAATCCATCGATTATGGTTTCTTTATATTTTTCTGGTATCCCTCTTTTTAGAATCAAGCCTACGATTGACCCGGCAAGAATTGCTGCAAAGTTAACCAATGCACCCTTCATATTATATCTCCTATTATATTATTCCTCTTCTATTAACATTTGTAAATAAGGAAATGGACTTAACGCTCGTGGCAAAATCCCATGTAACTTTGCAATGAGCACTCCATAATTTACAATCGGTACTTTATGATCTTCGGCAACTTGTATACGATGAAGCATCGCACGACGATTGATCATACAGCCACCACAATGAATAATCAACTTATACTTCTGCAAGTCAACGGGGAAACTATTCCCACTAACCCAATGGAACTCTAGCTCGCCACCTACATATTGACGTAACCATCGCGGTATTTTTACACGGCCAATATCATCTGACTGACATTGATGTGTACAGGCTTCAGCAATTAAAACTTTATCGCCACGTTTTAATGAATCAATGGCTTTTGCCCCCATAACTAAAGTTTCCAAATTCCCTTTATGACGTGCCATTAAAATGGAAAATGAAGTAAGTTTGATCTCTTTTGGGGTATCCGCCTCAACTTTTAGGAATTCTTGTGAATCAGTAATGACCAGTTTAGGTTTCTCTTTCAAATTATCAAGAAGTGATTTTAACTCTCTTTCTTTTACGACCAATGCGTGTCCATCATGATCTAATACATCTCGAATCGCTTGCACCTGCGGCAATATAAGTCTTCCCTTAGGTGCCGCAGTGTCAATCGGTACAACCATTACAACACTATCCCCACCATTGATTAAATCACCTACTAGAGGTTGTCCATCCCAATGATCAGGAACACTTTTAATCAGTTGCTCTTTTAAATGTTCAATCCCCTGGAGACTTACTGTACTAACTTTTAAAACTGGTATTTTTAATTTTGCTTTTAATTCCTTTACTTTTTCATCGGAAATTGGCAAAACATCTTCCTTATTTAAAACTAAAATCGTCGAGATTTTTCTTTTTTTCAATTCTTCAATTAAATTTTCTTCATAGTCAGAAAATTTTTCCTGTCCATCCATTACTAGAATCGCAACATCCGTTTTCGTAATAACTTCTTTAGTTTTTTCAATTCTCATTTCACCCAAGGTTCCAGAGTCGTCAATGCCTGCTGTATCGATGATCATAACTGGACCAATTGGCAAAATTTCCATTGCTTTGTAAACAGGATCTGTCGTCGTACCTGCTATTGGAGATACGAGTGCGGCCTCTTGTTTCGTTAAACTATTAATCAAACTGGACTTTCCTGCGTTTCTACGACCAAATATTCCAATATGCAATCTATTTCCTCTTGGTGTACTTTGCATGATTATAGCTCCCTTTTTTTACCTTTATATGGTCTTGTAAGTTGATATGGATCTAAAAATTCAGCCAGTTCTTGCTGATCCATAATATCATTTTCTAAAATAACCGTTTCGATATTCTGCTTAGTTTCATTCATCTTGACTGCCAGTTCAGTTGCTTTGCTATACCCAATATATGGAACCAGGGCTGTGACTAATGCTGCTGAATGATACACAATTCGTTTTGTCTCTGCTTCATTGGCCGAAATATCTTGAATACACCGTTCGTCTAACATCGTAATAGTCCGCGTCATCAACTGTATATTTTCCAATAAATGATGAGCGATAAGCGGCAAAAAGGCATTTAATTCCAATTGACCGTTTTGTGCAGCTAAGGTAATCGCCAAATCGCCAGCCATAATATGAAAGCAGGCTTGATTTGTTGCTTCAGCAATCGTTGGATTTACCTTTCCTGGCATAATGGAAGACCCCGCTTGACGAGGTGGTAAATTAATATCACCAAATCCACCAGTAGGTCCTGATGATAGCAAACGTAAATCATTTGCTATCTTATTTAAGTTTACTGCAAGTGTTTTAATTAAACCAGATACTTCTACAAATACATCAACATTTTGTGTGCTATCAATCATATTTTCACTTCGTCCAATATTTACATGTACCAAATCTCTTAACCGTTCTACCACTGTAAACACATATTTTATTGGAGCTGTGATTCCTGTACCAATAGCAGTACCACCTAGATTTAATTGTTTTAACCGTTCTTGGCATTTATAGATACGCCAGCGATCTCGAGAAATAGCTTGCGCATAAGCACCAAATTCTTGGCCTAAAGTAATTGGTACTGCATCTTGCAATTGTGTTCGTCCCATTTTAATGACATGGGCGAATTCACTTTCTTTTCTTTGCAGCGATTCTTGTAACTTGGCACAAACATTGCTTAGCTCCTCAATGGCCCAAATGCAAGCAATTTTTAATCCCGAAGGATAAACATCATTGGTAGATTGATGTAAATTAACATGATTGATCGGATGTATGTAGTCATAATCACCTTTTTTATGACCCGCTAACTCTAAAGCTCGATTAGCGATTACTTCATTGATATTCATATTGGTAGACGTACCGGCTCCACCCTGCAATGCATCAACAAGAATATATTCTTGTAATTTACCTTGTGCCATTTCTTTTGCAGCCTGAATAATGACATTTCCTTTTTCTTGTTCTAGATAGCCTAATTCCATATTGACCTGAGCAGCACTTTCTTTAATTAGTGCAATCGCTTGAATTAGTTTTAAATTTACTTTTTTATCACTAATTGAAAAATTTTCTATTGCTCGTGCTGTGTGAATTCCATAGTAACTCTCTTCATCAAGGCTTTTTTCACCTAATAAATCTTTCTCTACTCTCATTGTTTTGCCTCCAAATGTTTCACGTGAAACATTACACAGTAAATATTGCAGTACTTTTAGTCGTTCTTGCTGTAATTGGTTCTGATAAGGTTTCAATGATACGATCAAGATCATCCTGGGAATAGAAATCTATTTCTATTCTACTTTTCTTTTTACCTTGTTTAATTTTAACCTGTGTTCCTAACATTAACTTTAGTCGATCTTCTGCTTCGACTAAAAAGACTTCTCGATACTCTGGTGTATTTTCAGCTTCATTTTCTTCTGCTTCATCTATACTTCTTTGTTGATTACTTAGATAATCTGGATTTGTTAACAATTTTTTAACCAATTCCTCACTGGCTCTTGCTGATAAATCTTCGGCAATAATATATTCAGCAGCTTCAATTTGTAAGGTTGCATTATCAAGTATAATAAGCGGTCTGGCCTGTCCCATCGAAATTGTTTCACGTGAAACATAATCCTGAATAATTTTGGGTAACGTCAGCATACGAATAAAGTTTGCAATATGCGAACGACTTCTACCAACTTTTTGCGCTAGTTCTTCTTGGGTAAGGCCAAAAGTCGTTAGTAATTTCTCATAGGCAGCAGCTTCTTCTATTGCCGTTAAATCTTCTCTTTGTAAATTTTCAATTAATGCGATTTCTGTCATTTCAGAATCGCTATATTCGCGAACAATCGCCGGAATTACTTTTAAACCAGCCCGCTTTGATGCTCTTAAACGACGTTCACCAGCGATGAGCTCATAACCAGATAGCGTTTTACGAACTAACACAGGTTGTAGCACTCCATATTGTTTAATGGATTGCATCAGCTCTTCTAATGCTTCATCATCAAATTCTTTTCTTGGTTGAAATTGATTCGCAACAATTTCATTGAGCTCTAACGATTTGACTTTTTCATTATCATCATTTTCTTCTACTGCAGTATTTCTAATTAATGAATCTAACCCTCTACCTAAGCCACGTGCTTGTTTACTCATTATCAATCACCTCTTTGGCTAATTCAAAATATACTTCTGAACCTTTCGATTTTGGATCATAGATAGTTACTGGCTGACCATGACTTGGAGCCTCACTTAGGCGAACATTTCTTGGAATAATTGTTTGATAAACTTTTTGTCTAAAATGACTTTTTACTTCTTCAACTACTTGTAATGATAAATTTGTCCGCGCATCAAACATTGTCAATACGACACCTTCCAATTCTAAAATTGGATTTAAGTTCTTTTGGACCAATGTAACTGTATTCATCAATTGTGACAAACCCTCTAATGCGTAAAACTCGCATTGTATTGGAACCAATACTGAATTGGCGGCAGTTAAGGAATTAATTGTTAAGAGTCCAAGCGAAGGCGGACAATCCATAATAACATAATCATAATCGTACTTCACTTTATCAATCGCCCGTTTTAACTTTGTTTCTCTAGACATTACCGATACCAATTCAATTTCAGCTCCAGCCAATTGAATCGTTGCTGGTAATATTTTTAAATTTTCAATTTCAGTGTCTAAAATGGCCTCGGACATATCGACATCATCTACTAACACATCATAAATTGATCTTTTTATTTTTGATTTATCAATTCCGTATCCACTCGTTGAATTTCCTTGTGGATCAACATCCATTAATAATACTTTCTTACCCAATTCAGCTAAGCAAGCACTTAAATTTACTGAAGTTGTTGTTTTACCAACGCCGCCTTTTTGATTTGCAATTGCAATTACTTTTACCATGAAATTCCCCTCTTCTTTGGTCATGTTTATTCTCATTAAAATAACTCAATTCCACACTATTTGGCAGATTCCTGCTACTTTTCATCATGCAAAGTTCTGATCAACACAATATTTAAAATTTATTATCATTTCAAGCTGTGATATAAACACCTCCACTGAACTTTTTGCATATTATTTACACTATCTCTATCTATTCATGCTTTTCTTGACCTTTTGTGTTAAAATAGTTGTAATTGCAAAATTTCATATAGAATGAGGTGTTTATTTTGCCAATTTATAATGCCTCACTGACTAGCATTGATAAAAGTGAGACAAAACGTTACGCTGGTTTAAGTAAAGTAGCGTTCGACGAAAAATTAATTGATCATGCTTGCCTAGAAGCACAACTTTTAAGTCAAGCCAAAGGTATTTGGCAAATTTACGATTATAATCATTCGACGCATACGATTGAAGCAGAAGTTCCCGCTAACATCAAAGGTAAAATCGTTCAACGGCATTTGCAAAATGCGACAAAGATTATTGTATTGGCTGTTACCATTGGTGAAGACATTGAAAATGCCGTCACTGACCATTTTAAAGCCAATAACTATACGCATTCCGTATTACTTGACGCCGCTGCTACAACAGCTGTAGAAATGGCAGCCGATATGATGGAAAAAACCATTAGACAATATATAGAAGCACAAGGATATCAAACCGTAATGCGTTTTAGCCCTGGGTATGGGGATTGGGATATTACCTTCCAGCCTGAAATGCTTCGTTTATCTAGCGCTAGAGAAATTGGCATTGCTTTAACAACGAGCATGATGCTTATTCCACGCAAATCAGTTACTGCTGTTATTGGTCTAATTCCGAATTGCGGCGGAAGTTCTTCGCAGGCCAGCCACGATTGTAAAAATTGTAATAAACTAGATTGTCTAGCTCGAAAGGAGTCTTCTATTTAAATGATTTATGTTTTTGACGGTGCAATGGGTACCATGTTACAAAATGCTGGATTAAAGCCAGGTGAATGTCCTGAGTTATTAAATGTAGAAAAACCTGAAGTCATTACCAATATTCATGAAGAATACATCGCACATGGTTCCAATATTATTGAAACAAATAGTTTTGGCGCCAACCGAATCAAATTATCACACTATGGCTTAGCTGAGCGTGTAAAAGAGCTCAATACCGCCGCAGTTAAGGCTGCCAAAGCGGCCGCTGGTGATAAAGTGAAAATTGCCGGATCTATCGGCTCTACTGGTAAATTTATTAAACCACTTGGTGAATTAACTTTTGATGAGGCATATGAAGTTTTCTATGAACAAATATCAGCGTTAGTAAATGCTGGTGTAGATATGATTTTAATTGAAACTATTATTGACATTCAGGAAATGCGGGCTGCTCTTCTTGCAGCCAAAGCGGTAACAGATAAACCTGTAATCTGTCAATTATCCTTTAACTCTGATGGTCGTACTGTAACAGGAACAGATCCACAAACCGCAGCGATTACCTTAGAAGCAATGGGCGCTGATATAATCGGTGCGAACTGTTCACTTGGACCAGCGCAATTACTACCAATCATTGAACTATTAGCAGCCAATTGCAGCTGTCCAATTAGTATCCAACCAAATGCCGGTATGCCACATTTAGTAGAAGGGAAAACTGTTTTTCCAATGGATGCAGAAGAAATGGCTAGTTGGGTACCAAAATTAGTCGAAGCTGGCGCAACTTATATCGGTGGTTGTTGCGGGACAACGCCTAAACATATTGCGGCTATCAAAAAAGCAATTCAACTGCTGACCCCAGCCGTACGCCAACACCGCAAGCCAATGCTCGCTTTAACAAGTCGTAGTAAAACAGTATTTATTGATAAAACGTTACCTACGGTGCTACTAGGTGAGCGTATTAATCCAACAGGCAGAAAAAAGCTTGCCGCTGAAATTAAAGAGGGAAACTTTCTTTCAGTAAAAAAAGAAGCACTTGAACAAGTCCATGCTGGTGCACATCTATTGGATGTAAACATGGGTGTAGCTGGGATCGACCAAACAAAGGCTATGAGTAAAGCAATTACTGAAATTTCTCAGTTGGTAGACGTTCCTCTCGCAATTGATACCAGCGATGCCAAAGCCTTAGAAGCAGGATTAAAAGCCTACCCTGGACGTGCACTCATTAATTCAGTAAGTGCTGAACCAGAACGTTTAGATGAATTCTTACCCTTAGCTAAAAAGTATGGTGCAGCCATTCTCTGTCTACCAATATCACCTGCCGGTGTACCAAAAACAGCCCCAGAACGGGTAGCTGTCGTACAAACGATTATTGACCACGCACTCGCTATCGGAATGAAGCCAAATGATTTCTTACTTGATGCTCTGGTTATGACGGTTGCCGCCGATGAAGAAGCCTGCATCCAGACACTCAATACTTTAAAACTCTATCGTGAAAAATTTGGGTATCCTTCTACCATGGGGTTAAGTAATATATCCTTTGGACTCCCCAATCGACCACTGATTAATAGTAACTTCTTTACGATGAGTTTAGCCTACGGTCTCGATGCCCCAATCATGAATCCCTACGATACTGCGATGCAAGAGGCCCTTCTCGCTAGCTCAGCTTTACTAGGCTTTGATAAAAATGCTCGCCACTATAGTTTATCCGCTGCCAATGCAAATGCTCCTACAAAAGCCGCAACGGCTCCTATCTCGGAAATGGATTTACTTGCCAGCATTAAAACCGCTGTAATTAATGGAGAAAAAGAAGCCATTGCGCCAATGGTAGAAAAAGCTTTGGCCGAGGGCCATTCTTCTACTGAAATCACTGATCAATGTTTGACTGCTGCCATGAACGAAGTTGGCATCGGTTTTGGCTCTGGCAAATTATTTTTACCACAAGTTCTACTATCGGCTGAAGCTATGCGCGAAGCCTTTATAAAAATAAAAGAGTTATTACCATTACAAAATTTTCAAAATAAGGGAATTGTTGTTATCGCAACTGTTAAAGGCGATATTCATGACCTGGGTAAAAATATTGTTGGTGCTTTACTCGAAAATAATGGATTCCATATCATTGACCTCGGTAAAGACGTTGAATTAGACACGATCGTAAAAGCGGCATTAGAGCATGATGCCGATATTGTCGGTCTTTGCGCGCTAATGACGACCACCATGCCACAAATTGATTTCGTCATCGACGCACTAAAAAAAGCTGGCAGTAAAGCCAAAGTTATGGTTGGTGGGGCTGTCCTCACGCAAGAATATGCCGACCAAGCTGGCGCCGATTGTTACGCGCGCGATGGTGTTGTCGCTGTAAATTTAGCAAAAGAATTAGTCGAAAAATAATGATAAAAATAATGGCTACTGCACCCTAAAAACATTAGAGTGCAGTAGCCATTATGAATTGTATAGAAACAAAAATAAACCAGTATAACTGTAGCAATAGTAGCTAGTAAGTTATACTGGTTTATATCTATGCATTTTTATAGAGACGAAATTAAAATCTATCCTCAAAGTATTCATTTCCTAACCGTCCCAAGTGATAACTCTTATTATTTTCTTATAATAGAGATTTCATCACCAATATTAATAGTTGCAACATCTTTGTCTTCAAGGTATAAGCTACCTTCCAAATTTTCACCTTCACAATTATTATTAAATCTTAATGTGATATGACCTAAATCACCTAAATTCTTTTGTACTTGATCACCAACATACACAATTTTATATTCTATGCCAGCAAATACTAAAATATCGCCTACTTGTACAGTATCTACTAATTTATGACCTGTGTGCAAGACACAATAGTCGGCTAACTCATCTGGTGCATTTTCTTGAAACAGAATGACCATTTTTTCCGCAATAAATGTACTTGCCATATTACCAAGTTTTATAACTTTTGTATTAAAAATAACTGACATATATAATACCTCCGATTGTTTCATTTTTATAGTAGAATGTGTGACTGATACTATTCATCAATCACACATTCTATTCTTAAATTAACTTTCTAAGAACTAACCTTGATATAGACCGAAGCTTGCAAGCCACGCAATAGCTACAGTAATCGGCCCTGTGATAAAACGCGAGTATAATACCGAAGGAACACCAACTTCAACAGTCTCAACTTCGGCTTCAGCAAGACCTAAACCTACTGGAATGAAGTCACAAGCCGCTTGGGCATTGATAGCAAAAAGTGCTGGTAATGCAAGATGTGGCGGAATATTCCCTTGTCCAATTTGAACCCCGATTAAAACACCAATTACTTGTGCTATAACAGCGCCAGGTCCAAGGAATGGAGATAAGAATGGGAAGGAACAAATCATAGATAATATAATCAAGCCAATTGCCGAGCTAGCAAGTGGTGCTAATACTTGAGCAATGACATCACCAATGCCTGTGCTTAATACCACACCGATTAACATTGACACAAACGCCATGAACGGAAGAATTGTTTTCATAATCGTGTCAATCGTATCACGCCCAGCTTGATATAAGGTTGCTGTAATAGATCCCATCATTTTACCGATGTTCGCCATTAACCCACCTGATGTTTGTTGCGTGATTTTTTTTGAAGTATCGTATTTAGACTTACTTTTAGTCTCAATTGGAGTTGGCGCTGGAGCTGAACCATCACTAAATGATAAATCACTAATTTTTACATCAGATACATAAATATCTGCTTTGATATGTTCAGCCAGTGGACCGCTAGGCCCCGTTGGGTTTAAGTTAATTGTCGGAATTTTCTTTTGTGGATAGATACCGCAACGTAGCGTACCACCACAATCAATAATTACACATAAGATTTCATTGTCCGGAGCTTTTGTTTTAAACCCATCTACTAAAGTACAGCCTGTCATTTCAGCAATTTTTTCTGCAACAGGTGAAATAACACCACCGGTAATATTAACAACTTTATTTTTTTCCGCAGTTGGAGTTAAAACTAATGGACCACCAAAACCACCTCTACCTGCAGATACTTTAATTGATTGATATTCTCCCATTTTCTAATCCTCCTTATGCATTCGTTCCACTTTGAATAGCGGTAACTTCTGTTTTTAAAGTAACACCTTGCTGTTTTTCAACATAGCTCGTTGTAAAATCTGTTACCCAACCTCTTAAAAAGTTTGTTACAACACCAACTAAGAAATACCGTAAAGCTAAGTCAACAGTAGGCAGTCCTAATTGCGTAATTCCATTTGCAATTCCCAAGAAAACGAATAATTCTCCTGGATTTACGTGAGGGAATAATCCATTTAAGGTATGACAAGAATACGAGCCTGCTGCATAATAACTTGGTTTATATTTTTCTGGCATAAACTTGCCTAATGATAATGTCATCGGATTACAAAAGAAGAAAGTACCAACTACTGGTAGAATTATATATCTAGATATTGGATTTCCTGCACACATATGTGCTAATTTTTCGATTTTTTCTTGACCAACGAAACGAATGAGTGCATTCATTGCCACAAGTAAACAAATCAATGTAGGTACGATACCTGTTACCAAAGCAACAAATGTTTTACCTCCCTCATTAAACATTCCTATAAACCCTTTTGCTAAGAAAACTAATGAATCCATAAGATAACCCCACTTTCTTTTTTTAGTTGTGGTTAACCCACTTCTATTTTACAAAACCAAGACTGATAAATGTAGAAATTTATTCTTTTAACTGAGTTATAACATAACAAAATATTTAATAATTATCAGAATATTTTGATATAAATTCCACCAAAAAAACCGTTGTGTTAATTACTAGCCAAACTCTCAGCTTCTACTTGCTCTATCTTTGTCGTTTGTTTTTTTTCAATGAATTCTTTATAATTGCTAACCGCATTTAAAACTGCTTTTGTTGTTTGCTTATCCAAGCCATTACAGCTTGCCTCATTTATATCTAGTAAATTCATATGATTAAATTCATTAAGAGGCTTTAAGCCCGCAAATATTGTTGTCCCCTGCATTTTTTCACCTTTTATAATATTACATTCTTCATCGATACAAAGTAATACAACAGCTCCTGCGACAACACGGCCTTTTGCTCTGCCAATGGCAACTCTGCCTTCAGCTCTTAGTTCTTTAAAGCGGCGATTAAATTTATTAAACTGCCAAATTCCTAAGATACATTGCAAAATCCACATTAAAGCAGCCACTATAATCAACCACAACATAGTCTTATCCTCCTGTTAGTTTAATGATTATTATGTTATTTCTCAGTCATAATTTAAGTAATGTAAGCCAAATGCTTACATTACTTGACCACCAGTAATATTTACAGATTGTCCTGTTAAATATTCGGCTTTCTCTGATGCATAGAACGTAACTACATTAGCAACATCTTGGAATCTGCAACCACGTTTTAAAGGTACTTTGTCAATATAAACTTGTTTTACTTGATCTTCAGGAACACCTAACTTAACCGCATATTGTGGAATTAAACTTTCAAACATATCAGAATCTAAAAGATTCCCCAGCATCATGGAATTCACTCTGATATGGTATTCGGCAAGGTCTAGTGCCAAACTTTGCGTCAAACCAACAGCCCCAAATTTAGAAGCGGAATATCCACTATTATGCTTGCTACCAACTCTACCTGATTTAGAATTAATGACAATGATCGATCCAGCGGTTTCTTTTTCAATCATCACTCTAGCAGCTTCTCTCGCACACAAGAAGTAACCATTTAAGTTAACATCACAAATAAATTTAAAATCTTTCAACGAAAAATCTGTAATTTTACTACTTCTAGCAACACCAGCATTATAAAGTAATAAATCAATTTTGCCGTATTTTTCTACGACATTTTTAAACATTGCTGCAACTTCATCTTCTTTACAAGCATTTGCTACAACAGCAATTGCCTCGCCTCCATCAGCTACAATTTCAGCAGTTACATTTTCAGCATTTTCCTTATTTAAATCACCAATAGCTACTGCATAACCTTCTTTTGCTAAATGTTTACTTAAGAAAGCTCCTAAACTTCTTCCTCCACCAACAATAAGTGCAACTTTTGACATTGTTTTGACCTCCATATATATTTATTCCAAATATTATTTAAAACCATAAACATTCCTATGATGAATACAAATGGCTTTATCACTCATTATTTATTAAACGTCAGTAACAATTTTGCTGTTTCTTCATCAGATATTAATACATTAATCAATTTTCCTTTTAAAGCTCCGTAAATAGCTGGTACTTTCTCTGGTGATGCTGCAATACCTATAGAATATTTGACTCGCCTTAATTTTTCTAAATCAATAGCGATGATCTTATCACTTAAACCTGTCGTAACAACTTGTCCATTGATATCATAAAAAACTGAACAAATTTCGCCGATAACCCCGGCATCTGCTAATTCATCGATACTTTCCTTACCAAATGCGCCTGCCCATACAAGGTTAGATGATTTTACTGGCGCACCAACACCAACAACTGCAACATTTAGCTTATCCCAATAGCTGGATATTTTTGTATAGTTAACATCTTGCATAATCGCAGCTCTAATTTCTGTTGTCTTTGATATAGCTGGTGCATAAAAATAATGGCTTTGTGCTTTAAATGCATTTGCGATTTTATAAACGAGCGTATTTACATGAAATTCATTGTCAATATTCTCTGGTCCACCAACTAAAGGGACCATATCAGCATTTATTTCGTTACATTTTTCTAATACTGCACTTTTTGCTAGTGCACCTATCGCAGTTCCCCATGCAAGCCCAACAACATCTCCATCATTTAGAACCCTTTTTAAGAAAGCAAGTCCTGCTTTTCCCATATTATTTTTTACCTGATCAGCATCTGCTACAGAATCTACAATATAAACTTCTTTTAATCCAAATTTCTTTTCTAATTCCGCTTCTAATTTTTCATAAGAATCATTAACAATAGAAATTTGAACAATACCTGCTTCCATTGCCCGCTTTAAATATTTACTAACCGTCGTACGATTTATTCCTAATTTATCAGCAATGTCGCTTTGCTTCATATTTTCGATATAATACATATTGGCTACTTTTATGAGTAAACGTTTTTCTACTGGTATCATTTTTTCACCTTCTCTTTTGCACCAATCGATGCAAGCATCTCATTGTCACATATGTGATGGTATGTAACTTTTGTTCTTGCAAGATGATAATACCCTACTCTTTATAAAAAATCAAGAGCTAAAATCAATATATTTTGTAAATTTTTAAAAATATTTATCAAATGATAGATATTAGTTATTGTTTGATTTATTCTTATTTAAATAAACTATTGATAAGCACATAACTATTTAGATAAATTTAAGACAACTAATTCTTTTATGGCAATAAAAAAAGTATCAATGTTAACATTGATACTTTTTACTGTTTTTATCTGTATTTTATTTTACCAACTCAATAAATTTTAAATAACAACTTTCCTCTGGACTACTTGGCACTAGTGTTCTCCAATTTTTTTCCCGATACGGCTCATCCGGTGTATAGACAGGACTTTCTCCATTAAAATCAACACTATTGATAAGTTGTAATTGTTTTTCCTTCAAACGTACATAATAATGCTTCATCGTATAACTTACTGGATCATTATACACACCATTTACATTAACTTCTACCTTTAACCAAACGTCAAGAATATCTTCGTTTAAATATGGGTGCTTGATTTTTTTCGCGGTTACTTTATCCAGATAATACGTAGAATCATCATCTTTATAAATCTGAACGAATCGCTCGGTCGTCACAGCCTGCTCTTCATTCTTAGGATTTTTTTCATCCCGATTGATCGGTCCCATTGCTTGACAAATACTAGCTAACATCATCAATACAGCTAACATTAATAGCACTAAGCGCGTTATTTTTTTCATTTCTTACACCTACTATTCCTAAGCTATAGCAAAAAGGTAACCCTTACACCACCTTTATATTGGCGCATATCATCAGTAATCTCGCTGCTATTTTTTCCGTTTTGGAATAACCATTTTAACAGTGATATAATCATCATCTTGTTCTTGATTTACTTTAACTTTTAACCCTGACTTTTTCATTTGCCCAACGACATTATTGATTGTATTTAGAAATATTCTAACATCGCGAATCACACGCACGACATTTTGTTTCGGTGCTTTTTTATCCTTTTCCCGGGAAATTTCGTCAATAATTTCCTGAATCAACATCTCGCTCTCGCGAACATTCAACCCTTTTTCTTTTATAATTGCAAGAGCTTCTACTTGCTGAACTTCTTCGGTTAGCTTTAGTAGAGCCCTTGCATGTCGTTCAGTTAAACTGCCTTCATAAAGCTCTCTTTTCACTTCATCACTAAGCTTTAATAGTCGCAATTTATTTGCTATTGTCGACTGACTTTTGCCCATGCGATTCGCCAATTCCTCTTGCGTAAAACCAAAATTAGCAATTAATTGGTGAAATCCTTCAGCTTCTTCTAAGAAATGTAAATCTTCACGTTGCAAGTTTTCAATCATGGCAAGTTCTGCCATTTCTTTATCATTCAGCTCTTTAATAATCGCCGGTACTTCTTCTAATCCAACCAATTTTGAAGCTCTTAGTCTACGTTCCCCAGCAACCAATTCATAGTTATCCTTTACTCTTCTAACCAATAGTGGCTGAATTACCCCAAATTCTTTAATGGAGGCTGCTAAATCTTTTAAAGCCTCAGCATGAAATGTTTTTCTTGGTTGAAAAGGATTCGGAACTATATCACATATTTTTAAATGCTGAATATCATTCTTGTTTACAATTTCTACTGGGATATCCTCAGCTACAACTGGAACTTGAGTAGCTACAGGACTTTCAGCCGGAGTTTCGGGGCTATCAGAATTGATCCCAAATAATCTGGCTAAACTTTTCATTCATCCACCGCCTACCTACTTACGTTAATAGAAATACTATTCGTCATATCATAAACAAACTCCTCTAATTTTCTGGTAAATTATAGAGGATCTTTTTCTGGCGTACCAGCTTTACGCGGATAAAGCACTGGTGTCTGTTTTATCTTCTTGACATAAATAATTGCTCTAACATCATCGATCCCAGGTAACTTCACTGGAACTATTTTCTCAATTTCTCCACCCAGTATCACTACCGCGCGCTTTGCTTCATCAACCTCTGCTACATACTGTGCCCCTTTCAGCGCCACAAAATAGCCACCAACCTTTACATAGGGCATACAAAGTTCACATAACACATTTAAGCGAGCTACCGCACGAGAAACGGCTACATCATATTTTTCACGATGTACTTTTTGCCGTGACCCTTCTTCAGCTCGACTATGTATTGCTTCTACCTTGTTTAATTGCAAAGTCTCCACTACTGTCGCCAAAAATTTCACCCGTTTATTTAAGGAATCTAAGAGCGTTAATTGTATATTCTCTTGGAAAATTTTCAGTGGTAATCCCGGAAAACCAGCACCTGTACCCACATCAATGACCGAACAACCTTCAAAAAATACGTTTGCATTATGACAACTTAAAGAATCAATCATATGCTTAACTGCCACTTGCTCCGGCTGTGTAATAGCAGTTAAATTTATTTTTTCATTCCACTCAATCAAAAGTTCATAATAGATACAATATGCTTCCACTTGCTCATCGGTTAAAGCGATATTGTAAGTTTGTGCCGCCGCTCTAAGATAGTCTGCAAAACTCATTGCTTACTTTCCTTTCTCCGACGCTCTTGTTCTAAATAAACAATTAAAATCGAAATATCCGCTGGAGAAACGCCGGAGATACGGCTTGCTTGCCCGATTGAGCGCGGTCTTACTTCAGCAAGTTTCTGGCGTGCTTCACCCGGCAAACTTGGTACTACTTCATAATCGATATCATCGGGAATTATCTTTTGCTCTAACTTTTCAGCGCGTTCCACTTGCTCAATTTGTTTTTTAATGTACCCCTCATAACGTACCGTAATCTCTACTTGTGCACAGACTTCTTGTGCTACTTCTGGTAATTCAAATTGGCTTCTAAGGGCTTCATATTCCATTCCAGTGCGTTTTAATAAATCATAGAGGGTCGTACCTGTTCTAATATCACTTGTCCCAATGGCGGCAAGTTTAGCTTGTGTTGCTGGGGTCGGCGTAATCACTGTTTCGCTTAGAACTTTCAGCGTATCATCAATTCCCTGCTTTTTTGCCTGAAAACGAGCATAGCGTTCTTTGGTTACTAAACCGATTTGATATCCTTTTTCCGTTAATCGTAAATCCGCATTATCTTGTCTTAAAATAAGACGGTATTCAGCCCGTGACGTCATAATCCGATAAGGTTCATTGGTACCTTTTGTTACAAGATCATCAATTAATACCCCAATATAGGCGTCTGAACGTGAAAGAATCAATGGTTCTTTATTTTGTATTACTAATGCCGCATTGATCCCTGCGATCAAGCCTTGTGCTGCTGCCTCTTCATATCCAGATGTACCATTGGCTTGACCAGCAGAAAATAATCCTTTAATTGCTTTAAATTCAAGGGATGCTTTTAACTGTAAAGGATCCACACAATCATATTCAATGGCATACCCTGGCCGCATAATTTTTACATTTTCCAGTCCAGGAATGGTCTTTAAAAATTCATATTGCACATCAATTGGTAAACTTGTTGACATTCCTTGTACATACATTTCCGTTGTATTTAAACCTTCCGGTTCAATAAATAATTGATGCGATTTTTTTTCAGCAAATCGAACAATTTTAGTTTCAATTGATGGGCAATATCTAGGGCCAGTTCCTTCAATCATGCCAGAATACATCGGTGCTCGGTGTAAATTATTACGAATAATATCATGGGTGTTTTCATTTGTATACGTAAGCCAGCAAGGAACTTGCTCTCTTGTTTTTACATCGCTCATAAAAGAAAAATTGTGAACCTCATCATCCCCTGGTTGAATCAGCATCTTTGAATAATCAAGTGATCTACCATCTACTCTTGCTGGTGTCCCTGTTTTAAAGCGCATCAATTTTACACCAGCTTGTAGTAATGAATCTGAAAGTTTTTCTGCCGCTCTTTGCCCATTTGGACCACCAGAATAGGCATTTTCACCAATGACAATTCTTCCTTTTAAATACGTTCCCGATGCCAAAACGGCGCATTTACAATGGTATACTTCGCCAGTTTCAATTTCCACGCCTTTGACTACGTTATCTTCTACGATTAATTTTTCTATTAATAATTGCTTAACATCAAGGTTTTCTTGATGTTCACAAGTTTCTTTCATCGTAAATTGATAAAGTCTTTTATCAGCTTGCGCTCTGAGTGCATGTACTGCAGGTCCCTTACCGGTATTTAACATTCTAAATTGAATACAAGCTTTATCACTATTGATCCCCATCTCTCCGCCTAAGGCATCGAGTTCGCACACCAGATGTCCTTTTGCTGGACCACCAACCGAAGGATTGCAGGGCATCATTGCAATATTATCCATGTTTAATGTTGCAAGCATCGTTTTACAGCCCATGCGAGCTGATGCAAGTGCTGCTTCCACTCCAGCATGCCCTGCTCCAATAACAATTACATCATATTCTTCCGCAACAAACAAAACAAACATCTCCCTATTTTCAAATCACACACTATGTCAATCAATTCTTATTATTTTTGTAAGTCGTCCTACAAGACTTTACTTTCCGATACAAAATTGGCTAAAAATTTGATCAATAATATCCTCACCAACTGTATCACCAGTAATTTCCCCAAGTTTTTCCCACGCTGCACGTAAGTCAATCACAATAAAGTCTGGTGACATTCCCTGATCAATCGTGGATAATACTTCTTGCAGATACTGCTCAGTCATCCTTAAAATTTCAGCTTGGCGAACATTATTGACAAAGGCACCTTCCCCTTGTTTCACTTGTCCACTATAAACCATATTGACAATTGTCGTTTCTAGTTCTTCTAAGCCGGTGCCATCTATGGTAGAAATCTTAATCACGCTATGGCTCGGTAATTTTTCTGTAAGATACTTAATATCTAGTTTTGGCTGTAAATCACTTTTATTCACCAAAATAATTGCTTGGCGATCTTGAATGATACTTAGAATTTCTTCATCTTCTGCCGACAAAGCATTGGCAATATCAAGTAACACCAAGATTAAATCGGCCCGCTCAATATAGCTACGGGATTTTTCTACACCGATTTTTTCAACGACATCTTCCGTTTCACGAATTCCTGCAGTATCAATAATTTTAAGTGGAATCCCACCAATATTGGCATATTCTTCGATAATATCACGCGTTGTTCCAGGAACATCCGTAACAATCGCACGATTTTCATTTAATAATGCATTTAAAAGACTTGATTTACCAACGTTTGGCTTGCCGATAATTGCGGTTTCTAATCCTTCACGCAGCACGCGCCCAGTCTTTGCCGTTCTCAATAATTTTTCAATATCCGCTTTAACATGCATAACCTGTTCTCTTACTTCGTCCGTTGCAATTTCATCAATATCGTCTTCGGGAAAATCAATCGCTGCTTCTAAATGAGCGATCATACTTAAAATCTCATGACGATAATCACGAATTTTTTCAGAAAAATGACCTTCTAAATGACCCACTGCCATACGAAGTGATGCATCTGTCTTTGAACGAATCACATCAATAACCGCTTGTGCTTGTGATAAATCTAAGCGCCCATTTAAAAAAGCACGTTTAGTAAATTCACCAGGTTCAGCAAGTCTCGCCCCTTCGCGAAGTGTTAAGCTAAGTACATTACTAAGAGGGGTTGCTCCACCATGACAATGAAATTCCACAACATCCTCACAAGTATAAGAGTGCGGTCCATGCATTGTTAATAGTAAGCATTCATCAACCACATACTTATTTTTTTTATCAATAACTTGTCCATACGTAACATGATGAGTAGGAATATCTTCTATTTTTTTATTACTTTTAGGAACAAAAATATTTTTTACGATTTCTAGTGCTCTATCTCCGCTTAACCGAACAATGCCGATTCCACCTTCACCGACAGCTGTCGCTATCGCACTAATCGTTTCCGTATGCATCCGCATTACATTTACCTCCAGCCTATATAATATTCAAAAACCCAGTAATATTCATTACTGGGTTTTATTCTTTACTTCATTACCGTTTTAATGCAATAACAACCTTACGATATGGTTCTTCACCATCACTATACGTAAGAATCCGCCGATCATCTTGCAATGCTGTATGAATAATTTTTCTCTCATGCCGATTCATTGGCTCTAAAACAATTTTATCACCAAATCTTTTCACTTTATCAGCTAAATGATTTGCCAATCTACATAATGTTTCTTGACGTCTTTTCCGATAGTTCTCTACGTCAAGCGTAATTCTTATTTTTGCTTCGCTCATATCCTTATTTGCCGCAAGATTCGTTAAATATTGCAAAGCATCCAAAGTTTGTCCATGTTTGCCAATTAATATACCAAGATCTTCGCCATGTAAATCACAAACATAATCATCAACATTTTTTACTGTTTCAATAGCAACAACAATTTTCATCGCTGCAAAAATATCTTCTAGAAATTTGATGGCAATATCAATTTGGGGAACTTTCTTTACACTTACCTTTATTTTAGCAGGTTTATTTCCGATAAATCCTAAAAAACCCTTTTTAGGCATATCAATAACTTCATACTCAACGCGATCTTCGTTCACATTCAGTTCGGTTAATGCTGCTGCTAGAGCTTCTTCAATAGACTTACCAGTTTTTTCAACTACAGTAAGCATATTAAGCAGCCTCCCCTTTTAATTTATCATCAATACGAGACATCCACCATTGTTGTAAAATTTGCATTGTATTACTTACAACCCAATATAATACTAAGCCAGCTGGGAATGTTAAACTAATCCAACCAATGAACAATGGCATAAAAATCATCATCATTTTCGTTTGTTGGTTCATTTCTGCTGTCGTTTGCTTTTGTTGAATATACGTAGTCGCTGCTGACACGACTGGTAAAATATAATATGGGTCAGCCTGCGATAGATTCGTTACCCAAAGGAATGCTGGTGCACCTTGATAAACATAATCACGAATGGCATAAAAGATACCGATTAAAATTGGCATTTG